>CAZYPS010000034.1:0-18465 GCA_964649445.1 uncultured Thermotogae bacterium
CTGCTGTGGCGACAGCTTAGACATTCGCCCTTGAAAAACCCTTATAGATGATTGATTTAAAGGACAAAAGGAGTGAATGATGAAAAGGTTAAAAGGTAAGGTTTCAGTTATTACCGGGGGTTCTTCGGGAATCGGTCGAGCTACTGTTAAAAAGTTTGCCGAAGAAGGTGCTCGGGTAGTGATAGCTGATATAGATGAGTCCAGAGCAAACTCACTTCTTGAGGAACTTGGTGAGAAAAGGGAAAGGGTAAAGTTTTTTGAAACCGACGTCAGTGAGTCCGATGACGTGAAAGAGCTCGTTGCTTTTGTTGAGGAGGTTTTTGAGGAGTGCGATATTCTATTTAACAATGCCGGTATCCGAGCTAGTGGAACGGTTACTGAGGCAGGTTTGAGCGACTGGGAGGAGATAATTGAAGTCGATTTGACAGGGACCTATAGGGTATCGCACCATCTCTTACCCTTGATAAAAAAGAATGGTGGTGGGTCAGTCATAAACATGTCTTCTTGTTCTGGCATTATGGGGGATTACAGGATGGCTGCTTACAACGCTGCCAAGGGAGCTATTACAAACTTAACGAGAAACATGGCACTCGACTATATTGAGGACGGTATTCGAGTAAATGCTGTTTGTCCGGGAGCAATTGATACCCCGATCTTTCAGAAAGTTTGCGAGGAAATTGGGTACGAAAAAGCTAAGAGAGAGTTTCAGGATGCCTATCCTCCTGGCAGGGTGGGTAATCCGGAAGAAGTCGCCGATGTTGTTCTCTTTTTGGCTTCTGAAGAATCCAGCTTCGTAAATGGAGCAGCAATACCGGTGGATGGGGGTATAACTGCGCATACCGGGCAACCTCAATTTGGTGAGTAAAGTAGCTTTGGCCCCACTAGTAACTCCCCCGGTTCCAGTATACCGGCAAGATAAGGGTGTGTAGAAAAGTGTAAAACAGCGATCAAAAACCAGAATTGACGTTTCTATCACGAAATTTTTAATTCCTTATTAAATGGTTTTTGGATTTGTTCTTGAAATGAACTCTGAAAATTTTAGTTATAATTTATTGATGAAGTTGTGGAATAAGATTTATCGGCGTCGAAAGCTGGTTTTAGGATTGGACTGGAGGAAAATTGAAAATAAAAGAAGCGAGACGGAAGACAATACGGTTTTTTGAGAGAGCGAATATAGCGCTTACCGAAAGTGAAAAGGAAAATTTAGAAATTGCGGATTTGGGCTTGGACAGGCTCGAAGAAGTGGGTTTGCAGCTTATTACGTACGTGAATAATGACAGATATTGTGCTAAAGAGATGGTACTATTCCCTCGCCAGACCTGTCCTGAGCATAGACATCCTAAAGTTGAGGGAGATCCCGGTAAGAAGGAGACATTTAGGTGTCGCTGGGGGAAAGTATACCTGTATGTAGAAGGTGAATTTACGGAGAATCGTTCTTGTAAACCTCCAGAAGGGAATGAAGAGTATTACACAGTAGGCCGCGAGATAGAATTAAACCCTGGAGACCAGTTCACCATTACTGAAAACACAAAACACTGGTTCCAAGCGGGATCTGATGGAGCAATAATTTCGGAGTTTTCCAGCCCAAGTAGAGATGAATACGACGTTTTTACCAATCCTAACATTGAGCGTTAAATTTTTTGATATTTCAATATTTCATAGTGGTCCCTGATAATAGATATAATTGGCTCTTACCTATTTAAAAGTTAGTTAAAGAGTGCAGACTATCTTTATTTAACACTTAGTTTTTATCTTAAGCGCTCTCTCTACCAGGACGGACCAAAACAAAGTAGCTTTACACTTGGATAACCATCTATAAGTCTCTTTCATTAAAAGGATTACAGGGAAAGGGTTTAAGGATTTTATTCTTTCCGGCTTGGTTTGGTGCTCTAATTATTCTCTGGTTCAACAGAATTAAGCAAGGGCCATTCCAAAGGTTGGGAGTATCTATTGCAGGCTTTAAGGAGGAAGGAGATAATTGCTATAATTCTGTCCTTGTATGGATTGAGGGTTAATTTTCTCCAAAAATAATTTATTGAAATCATCCGAATGAGCTTTTGACGTTTTATAGAATTAATAACCCTAGCCTCCAACTTTAGATAAGCTTTTCAGGGTCCAAATACCTCTAAAATCAGCATTCCTCTTAAAAAGTTATTTGGATTCATACCATTAGATTTATATAAAATCCCCCAAAATTCCTTTCCTCTAGGTGGTAATTGTTATTTTGGGATCACAAGATAATCGTTGGTAGTTTACTTGATTGATAGTAGAATCTTTGATATAAAGATATCGAAACGGTTGTAAAACCGTTTCGATTACAAGTTATTGACCAAAAAATCTTTTCGAAAGTTACCAAAGACCAAAATTAATAATAACCATCAAGTTTCACGACTAAATTTTTGAAAAAATAATGTATTTTATTGGCCGAGACTTTCTTCTTCGGAGAAATTTAGGTCTTTGTTTATATGCTGTGTAGTTGTATTTAGTTAGGGAGAGAACGAACCGGCAAGCATGTAGACCTCGATAATAGATCAGGAGGTAAAATATGGATTCGTCTGAAAGAGTTTTAAAGGCCCTAAATCATGAAGAGCCCGACAGAGTTCCTATAACCGATTTTTTCTGGAATCAGTTCTACAAAAACTGGTTAGAATATAAGGATGTACCGGGTGACACCGATATTTACAAATATTACGATCTCGATCTTGTTGTAATAAATCCAAATATGGATCCTCAAATAATGGAGCCGAAGATTATCAAGAACAATGATCGCGAAGTAGTTTTTAATTCAGGCTGGGGATCAAAAGTAAAAATGCAGTACACAGAACGCGGAGCTATGCCAGGTTATCTCGATTTCTCCATCAAAGAACCGGCGGACTACGCTGATTTTGAATTCGAGAACCCCGCAGATGACCGACGATACGAAGCTCCCCGGCAGGATTTAATTAATACGGCCGATAATCCTTCCGTTTTATTTGACCCCCTGCCAAGTTACATGGATTTTGCTGAAACCTACAAAGAAGATTTCTCCTTGTTTGGGGGCGTTTGTGAAGCTAACGAAGTATTAGTAAGAGCAAGGGGCCTGAAAAATCATATGGAGGACATAATCAGGGATAAGGGAAAATTAAAATCTTTTGTGGTTAGGGCCACTGATTACATGATAGAAGTAGGAAAGCAGCAACTGGAACGGGTGGAGGAACTTGACGGGTTGGTAATCTGGGGTGATATGGCCTATGACAAAGGTATGTTTTATTCTCCCCACCATTGGAGAGAAATTTATCGTCCTCAACTGAAAAGGATGTGTGACGTATTTAAGTCCTATGGAGCGAAATTGATCTATCATGGCTGTGGAAACGCTAAGCCGGTATATGAAGATTTAATAGAAGTCGGTATAGATGCTTATAACCCCCTTGAGGTCAAAGCCGGACTCGATGTTGAGGAGTTAAAGCGAGAGTATGGAGACCGACTGGCGTTCTTTGGTGGTATAGATGTTAGGATGCTCAGTGATGCTTCGAAGGAAGGTGTCAAAGAAGAAGTGCTTAGGAAGCTAAACGCTGCTAGGGGCGGGGGTTATATAGTTGCCTCGGATCATTCAGTGGCCGGAAACGTCCCACCGGAAAACTACGAATATATGGTCGAACTCGTAAAGGAATACGGGAAATACCCGTTGGATTTTGATGACTGAAAAAGTGAAAGGAAAATTGACCGAAATTACTTTCTAAAGATGATTCCCGGGATGAGTTTACTTTTCAGTAATGGATCTTTTGCTGCTTTAACATTAAACTTTTTTAATCTTAAAAAGAGGTGTTTGAAAGTATGAATTTCAAGGAAAACGTTCTAAAGGTTTTCCGTGGTGAAGAACCCGATCAGGTGGTCTGGCAACCACGAATTGAAAATTGGTACGACGTGCAAAAACGCCAGGATACATTACCGGAAAAGTATAAGGGTATGAGTCTGCTGGAAGTCTATGACGAATTGGAGTGTTCGCCCAGACCTTATCTGTACGGGCGCCCGTCGCCTGAAGACCTTTCCGACTGGGAAGGGATCGAAAGAGCCGGGGGTGGGTATTGCCCCCAGGAAGTTCCACCTGTGTGGACTGTATCTCTCGATGGAGGAAATATTACTACAGAACAGGAGATAGACGGGCAGGACCTTATCGAGAGGTGGAAGACCCCTAAAGGTAATCTTACGAGAAAGTGGAGAACCTCGGACCTCTCAATTGTCCCTCATGTAATTGAGCACCCAGTCAAAGAGGTCGAACAATTGGAAGTGATGGAATATATACTCCGACATCAAAAAGTAGATTTCAATTACGATAACTACGAGTTGGTTAGGGAAAAGATCGGGGACAGGGCCCCGCTAGCTATAAACGCGCCCAGAGCTCCCTTTCAGCAGCTGATTCTTTTTTATATGGGCTATGAAAAGGGGATACTGGCGCTTTACAAGCGTCCTGAAGAAGTCGAAACGTTCTTCGAATTGGCTGAAGAAATAGATAATCGTTTCTATGAAATGATTAAGGATTGCCCCATAGATATAGTTAATTTTCCGGATAACGTAGATGGTCATTTTGATACCCCGCCACTATTAGAGAAATACCTTTTACCGCACTGGCAGAAGCGAACTGAAGAACTTAGAGACGCCGGCAAGTTTACGGATGTCCACTGGGATGGTAGCGTAAAGCCAATATTGAATTATACCCATGACCTTGGAGTTGACGGATTTGAAGCTCTAACACCAAAACCTCAGGGAGATGTAACGATTAAAGAAATGAGTGATGCGCTTGGCGACGATTTAATCCTTCTGGACGGGATACCGGCGACGCACTTTATGCCAAATTTTAGTGAGAAAGAGCTAAAAAACACGGTTAAAAAGATAATAGAGGAGTTTGCTCCCAACTTGATTCTGGGTATTTCCGACGAAATTCCGGCAAACGGGGATATCGAGAAGGTCAGACTTGTTTCCCAATGGGTTAAAGAATACAACAGGGGGAAGAGTATGTAAATTTTCTTTAAGCTACTTAGACCAGTAAGCTATTCATGATTTTGTACTGATTTGCCGGTCTCAAATAACTAAATATGTCTTCCCAAAGGATTTGCTAGAAGAAGAGTTAGCTGGTGTCATAATCCCTACCCTGTGCGGGGGGCGGAGGTGGTGTTAATAATCAAAAAATTAGAACCTTGACATTGTACTAGGTCTATGGTATAAAGTACCAAAGTTGGCATCGAAACGGTTTTACAACCGTTTCGATAATCTATGTCACTACTTTCTTGTTGATTATTTTCGAGGATTTGTACTACTTTGTAATATGTGGTAATTAAATTAATGGCCAAAAGTTACAGTGTACTCCTAGTGACTTGAAAAAGTGAATTGAAAAACAAAGTTACTAGTTTTCTCTGATCTTTGAAATGGATGAAAGTATTGCAAGGAAGTTTATTTTAAATAGAAAGTAACCGGGTAAACGGTAGGTTGTAAGGTGCAGAGACTATTGACTTCAATTTTTCTATTTTCTATTTGCTTAGTAGATTAACGAGAAACCGTGGACTTTGATCCAAGGAAAATATTTTACCTAATTAGTATTTCTTTTTTGCGATAGTATGTAGTTTTTTTGGATTGTGGATTGAATTGGAGTCTAAAAAATTATAAATCAAAAATAGGTTTGGAGGTGATAGTTAATAAAGTCAGAGAGTTCTCTCGTTTACTTCTTACAGCTTGAACCAAAAACCTGGAGGTGTGTTTCAGTGAGCAAAAGTAAATTTACTTTAGCAATAGTTCTGGCGATAACATTCCTTTTTGTAAATCTAGCTATTAGTGGTGTTGGAGGATTCACTGCCAAGGCACAGGAAGAGGATGTGACTGTCGGTTACATAGCGCGGGAGGCCAACGCCTGGTGGGAGATTGCAGCTGCTGGTTTCAGAGTAGGTGCTGAAGAGCAAGGAGTTAATGCCAAGGTTTACATGCCGCAAAATATGCAGGGAGGGCAACTACAGGCCCAGACCCTGAGACAATGGGTAAGGCTGGGGACCGTCGACGGTATTATGGTCGGTCCGAATGTTCCATCCGCTCTCGTAGGCCCGATAAACGAGGCTATGTCTCAAGGAATTCCGGTAATTTGTGGTTACGGGGTGGATTCGCCCGAGAGTGATAGATTGTTATATGTAGGTTACGATCCCGGATTACTTGGGGAAGCACTGGCGGTTTCGATGAGAAAATGGCTCGATGAATACGGCCACGAATCAGGGAAGATATCTTATTCCACGGGTAGTATGGCATCATCCGAAGACGTAGCTAGTTACGAAGGTTTCGCAAACCCCCTTGAAGAAGCCGGTTACGAAGTCCTCGAGGCACTTGTGGACCACGGGAGTTCAGAAACGGCCAGAAGAAACGCTCTGCAGGCAATTGATCAGAACCCAGACCTCGTAGGAATGCAAGGCTACTATGACTATACCGTGCCCGCAGTTGGAGACGCGATTAACGAGAAAGGAGTTAAGGACGAGGTAGTTGGGATGGGTGATGGTTTCACGGGTGAAATGATACCGTACCTGCAGGACGGCTCTATCAAGGCGACGACTGCTTTAGGTAAGTTCCCGGGTAGTAAGCTAGGCGGGGAGGTAATCGCGAGACTGGCAAAAGCCCCAGAGGATCAATGGGAAGATATCGTTGAAGAATACACTTCCAATCCACCTGAGGGATTTAGTAATCCAGAAGAAGAAGAGATACTTGCGGCGTTTGGCTTAGTTACATCCGAACCCGTTGAATGGCCGAACATGCCAAAAAAACTATATGGCTGGAAGATGACCATAGATGAATTTAAAGAGGCAAACCCAGGTGCCTGGGAAGTTATGGTCGAACAATTCCAGGACTAAATCGGACGACCAATTTAATTTTTCTGTAATAGTTTTTTTAAGCTTAAAATTGAATACCCCCACAGGCGATTGTGGGGGTATTCAGTATGAGCTTGCCGCCGGTAAAAGATTTGATAAGATTCATGCGAAGTTTTAAAGGTTATCATTTAAAACTAAAGATAGACAAAATTAAGGAACGGGGAGCATATTAAATGAAATCCAATAACGAAGAGTCGGCGAATACTTCAGGGAAGCTGCTGGCGAGAGTTTTCGAAGCACTAGAGCGTCCAGAAGTAAACAGACTTCTAATACTAGCTGCTATAGCGGTTGCTCTGTATTATATTGCCCCGAGGTTCTTTAGACTGGGAAATTTAGAGTTAGTCCTTGCCTGGGGTTCGATATTTTCGATTATGGCTTTAGGGGAGATGTTGGCACTTCTAGTCGGTGGGTTTGACCTCTCCGTCGAAGGCGTGGTCTCCTTAAGTTCTGTCCTGTCAGCCATTCTCATGGCCTGGTACGGTTTTCCGTTATGGCTGGCAGTGTTATTAACTTTGCTGACCTGTCTTGGGATCGGGTTTATCAGCGGTTTTTTTGCCACGTATTTCTCTCCACCTTATCCGTTTTTATTTCCGGTGTTCATTATCACTCTCACCCTTCACTTTGTATTGAAAGGAGGGGTGCAGGGTATAACTAGAGCTCTTCCAGTTACCCCGATTCCTGAGTCTTTCGGCGCCCTAACGGGATCTTTGTTTACGATTCCGCTTGTGCTAATTTATATGATTGTAATTGCAGGCCTGCTGTCATTTTTTCTCTACTATAAACCGATTGGATGGAAAATATTTGCTACCGGCCAGGATGACGAAGCGGCACGGTATACGGGGGTTAACACCACTAAAGTTAGAATCCTGGCGTACATGGGGTCGGCTCTTCTCATAGGACTGGGAGGCATCCTCGCGGCCAGCAGGTTGCAGTCAGCTTCGTTCCAGATGGGCGAAGGTTATCTTTTGACGATACTAGCAGCCACCATAATAGGAGGTATATCTCTTTCCGGAGGAGAAGGGTCACCCATTATGGCAATTATTGGGGGATTTATGATATACCTGGTGCAAAACTTAGTGGTCGCGCTAGGAGTTTCCTCGTATTTGCAAAATTCTTTTCTAGGAGTCTTGATAATTATTTTTGTTAGTTATGACTTTATAAGATCGAGTTAACTTCAGAATTTGAAAAAACACATGACCCTACTTAATTGAGATGAAAATACTTGATTCTGTTAATTTTACTGAAGTAGCTGGAGAGATGAGCAAGCAGAATATAATAAACAACGAAAATAAAGATAAAACATAAACGAGGGGAGCATTTTAAATGAAATCCAACAACGTTGAATCGGCGGATCCGCGGGACAAGTTGCCGCAAAGAGTTATCAATGCATTAGAGCGGCCAGAGTTAAATAGGATTCTAATTACAGGGATATTGCTGGTGGTCATTTACTTCCTCCGACCGCGATTCTTTTCCATGGGTAACATAAATCTTCTTCTTACCTGGGGTTCTATCTATGCGATTGCGGCACTGGGCGAGACCCTGGCCCTGCTTGTAGGGGGGTTTGACCTATCAGTTGGTGGCGTTGTTTCTTTTGGTTCGGTATTTGTGGCGAAATTGTTGGTTGAATTTGGGCTGGGGTGGTGGTTAGCTGTTCCGGCCACGCTGTTAATTTGCCTGATAATTGGCTTTGTTAGTGGCTACTTCTCGACGCGTTTTTCTCCACCGTTTCCGTTTTTGTTTCCCGCCTTCATCTTTACCCTCTCAGTTCATTTTATACTTCTAGGGGTAATGCAATATTGGACGAGATCTTTGCCGATAACCCCCCTACCGTCCGGGTTTAAGACATTTACGATGTCTATAGGGGGAGTAGTCCCCATGACGTTCATTTATATGATTGTAATTGCAGGCCTGCTGTCATTTTTTCTCTACTATAAACCGATTGGATGGAAAATATTTGCTACCGGCCAGGATGACGAAGCGGCACGGTATACCGGGGTTAACACCACTAAAGTTAGAATCCTGGCGTACATGGGGTCGGCTCTTCTCGTAGGGCTGGCCGGTATTTTAATTGCCAGCTCTTCTAATGCAGCATCCTGGCAAGCTGGCGCGAGTTCTCTTCCCTTGATGACGATCTTAGTGATACCGATTGTTGGGGGCGTTTCTCTCTCAGGTGGAGAGGGGTCTCCGTTGATGGCTGTGGTTGGAGGGTTCCTGATCTACTCAATTGAGAATCTAATTATTACCCTGAATATTTCTCCTTACTATCAGCAGGCGATAATGGGTATCCTGATAATAGTATTTGTTAGTTACGATTTCCTCCGGCAGGTCAAATAAGACTTAGCACAGTCAATATTGTAATAAGAGTTAAGGGTAAGAAAGTGCGGATATTGCCTGGCAATTTCTAAAGCCGCCTGGTCTTTCAACACCTTAGCCTTCTTGCTCTACGATCGTATGATTGGTTCGAAGCAGGAGTAAAAGGTACGTATATAATACACCCAAAAAACTTTTTACGAATCGCACGTGTGTCGGTTAAGTATATAGAAGCCGGATTATTGTTACTTGGCCTCTTCGAATTCCCTGTTACCTCCCATTTCCCCCGAAACAATTAAATCCTCCACGTCCCTGACATCTAAATCCTCAGTTTTCTCTAAATCAGCTACTTTTCTTCCTCGCTCCAGAACGACAAATCTATTGGCGATCGGGAATACCCTCGGGATGTTGTGAGTAACGTAAACGATAGGAATGCCTTCTCTTTCATGTATTTTCCTTGTAGTTTCTAACACTTTTCTCGTCTCTTTTACCGATAAGTTGTTGGTAGGTTCATCAAGTATTATTAGCTCGGATCCGAAAAAATAGGTCCTCGCCAGGATAAGTGTCTGTTCTTCTCCTCCCGAGAGGGTCTCGACGTTTTGTTGAGTTATATCCTTGCTGATACCCAGTAATTCCATCTGTTTTCCGCAAACCTTTTCCATTTTCTTTTTATCCAGGGTATTTAGTGGACCGTTTGTTAATTCTCTGGTTAGGAAAAAATTTTGGGCGAGATTTAGTTTTGGGATAACAGGCAATGATTGGTGTAAGATTCCTATGCCCAACTTTTGTGCGTCTTCGGGAGAAGAAATCTCCACTTTTTCTCCCTTCCAGTACAATTCACCGGAATCCGGTTCGTGCACACCGGTAAGGATCTTAAGCAGGGTTGATTTTCCTGCACCGTTATCTCCCACGAAACCGACAATGTCTCCCTTATTTATGCTAAAATTTACATTGTCTAGAGCTTGAACGTGGCCAAAAGACTTTGACACGTTTTTTGCTTCCATCACTGCTTGCTTTGACATTAGAAAAACCTCAGTTTAATTATAAAAATTTTTCGGGCTCCAAACGACTGTCTTTGGCAAATTTGGAAAGCCTTTATCGTTACGGCCCCAGATCTAATGGAGTCTTTTCATTCTCCTGGAATTCTAAATTATGCTATCAACCCGTCCAGTAAAATTCAAGCTTCTAGAGGATCACCAAAAAGAATTTGTTTTTCTCAATGAACTCACCGGCACCCAGCCAGTTTGATGGTGTGGGTGCGCAATCGGTTAGTTTAGTGAGTTTCAACCTCAATTCTGTCGCCACTTTTTAGAGCTAGGCGTAGGTCGCAAGCAATAACTTCATTTAGCTCAAACCCCCTACTCATTGTCCGGTTGCCGGGATTTTATCTGCTTATAGTGTTTTGAGGTCAAACCAGTTGTCAGTTAATGGGAGAATCCACTGCTTGATTTGACTTCCGTATAAACCTGTAACCTTTGGTTCGTACTTTTCTTCTTGAAGGTTGTATCTTGCTTTGATTATACGCTTCTAGCTATAATTGGCCACAGGGTTATGGATTTGAACCCTTCACGGTTAATGTGAATTTTTTACAAGCTGATCAAGCGGGAGTTACCCGCGGCTTACAAAAAACTATAAGAATATAGGTGATCTTAATGGAGAGACACGGGCAGGTTATCCGCGTTAAACCAGATAAGCTGGAAGAGTATAAAAAATATCACGATGACGTCTGGGAGGGGGTTATGGAAACCCTCAAAGAGTGCAACGTCGAGAACTATTCGATCTTTCATAAAGACGGGTATTTATTTGCTTACTTTGAATACACGGGGGACGACTTTGAGGCGGATATGGAAAAAATGGCGGAAGACCCGACAACCCAGGAATGGTGGGATGTTACAAAGCCACTCCAGGAGCCTCTGGATAGCAGGGAAGAAGGTGAATGGTGGGCTGAAATGGAAGAAGTTTTTCACATGGATTAATTTTTTAGGTGATTTATTTTGCTCCCGAGAGAACGTTTTTTATCGGCATTGGATCATGATGAACCGGACAGGGCTCCTGTGGATTTGGGCTCCCATCCCAGTTCGGGAATATCAGCTATTGCTTACGGCAATTTGAAGGACTATCTGGGTATCGAGGGAGGCCATACAAGGGTTTATGACGTCGTTCAGCAACTGGCTCAGCCGGAAGAAAAGATTATCGAAAAATTTGGAGTAGACATAGTTGACGTGGGGAGATCCTTTAACACGAATGACAAGGACTGGTACGAGATGGAGTTACCTAACGGGGATCCCGCGGAGTATCCTGAGTGGTTCAGGCCCGAACGAGACGAAAATGGTGACTGGAGAGTTTACAGCGAGGACGGGGAATTAATAGCCAAAATGCCCAATCACGGGTACTTTTTTGACCAGACCTACTTTCCCTACGAAGATGGCTATCCCAACAACTACGAAAATTTAGGTCAAGAAATGGATAAGGTGCTGTGGCAGGCACTTGTCCACAGCCCCTGGGACAATATGGACATGGATAACTTCTGGGAAGTCCTCAGGGAGAGAGCAATAAATCTCCGCGAGGATACCAATTACGCGATCATGCTTACCGCCGGAGGAAATTTGTTTGAATGGGGAACATTTTTAAGACGGATGGACAACTTTCTGAAGGACCTGGTTAGAAACCAGGTGGAGGTAGCTCGGCTGCTGGACGCTTTAGTGGAGCAACACCTTAAGACCTATGAAAAGGTTACAGAGTACCTGGGAGACGTGATAGATGTTATCAGATTCGGGGATGACCTGGGTGACGATAAAGGACCTATAATGCCGCCGGATATCTACCGCGAATTATTTAAACCAAGGCAGGAAAAGCTTATTCGTTACGTCAAAGATAATAGCGATCTGAATATCCTTTTACACTCGGACGGGTCCATCTATGAACTGATCCCGGACCTCATTGAAATCGGGTTCGACGCGATTAATCCCGTTCAGACAAACACGAAGGACATGGACCCGAAGAAGCTCAAGAAAGAATTTGGAAACGATATAACTTTCTGGGGAGCCGGAGTTGATACTCGAGAAGTCTTGAATAAAGCTCGACCGGAGAGGGTAAAACGGAGAGTTAAGAAAAATTTAGAAATATTAACCCCCGGCGGAGGTTTTGTTTTCGCTGCAATTCACAATATTTTGCCAGAAGTACCACCGGAGAACGTAATTGCAATGTTCGAAGCTTATGAAGAATTTTATCGATAAATTTTTCGGCGGCAACTTCTCGAGTAAAAACCTTCTAACCCTTCAAAATCATTCCTATTGCGGTTTAAAAAAGGTTAGATATCAATAGCAGAATCTTTTCTTGAGGAAGGGTTGGTCGATATAATTTTCTTATAACTTGATTCATAAGCAGAACTATGATATA
Source organism: uncultured Thermotogae bacterium (assembly GCA_964649445.1). Classification (GTDB taxonomy): domain Bacteria; phylum Bipolaricaulota; class Bipolaricaulia; order M55B111; family M55B111; genus JAGXLP01. Next base: position 12,588 of record CAZYPS010000034.1, read on the forward strand.
AAATTATCGAAACGGTTTTACAACCGTTTCGATACAATGAGAGTTAAAATTTACGCCAATTTTAAGGAGTTACTATGGCTACGATAGAAGATGTGGCCGAAAAGGCCGGTGTTTCTAAGTCAACAGTTTCTCACGTAATCAACGAGACAAGATACGTCAGCCCTGAACTAACTGAAAAAGTTAAGGAGGCAATGGATGAATTAAATTACCATTCCCCAAATGCAATTGCCCGGGGCTTAAAAACACAAAAAACCTTTACCATAGGTTTGATAGTTTCAGATATCACTAATATGTTCTCGCCTTATCTAGCCCGAGGCCTTGAAGGGATCGCTTCGGAACAGGGTTATAATGTCATTGTCTCCAATACGGACGAGCTCCTTGATAAAGAACAGAAACTCATAGATAGCCTGATTGAACAGAGGGTCGACGGGGTCGTAATAGCTCCTACAGGGAAGGATGACGATAAAATTAACTTGCTTAGAGAGCAAGATATCCCATTTGTGTTCCTCGATAGAAATGTTCCCTCGATAGAAGCCGATTTTGTTACCTCTAATAACGAAGAAGGAGCTTATAAAGCGACTAAATATCTTCTCGAGAACGGCCACGAAAGGATTGGGGCTATTCTCGGGCCAGAATGTATAACAACAAGTAGAAGTCGTTTTGAGGGTTATAAGAAGGCCCTGGAAGAGAGCGGAATAAATATCGATCAAAATCTTCTAGTCAGGGGCAATTATAAGCTGAAAGGGGGACAGGAAGGAGCGGAAGAATTATTGGATTTAAAACCACCACCGACGGCGCTATTTTCCATGAATCTAATGTCTAATCTTGGTGCGCTTAAAGCGATAAAGAATGTTGGATTAAAATGTCCCGATGATATCTCGATGGTTGGCTTTGACGACGCCCCGTGGATAGATACTTTACACCCTCCACTGACTATTGTAAGTCAAAATCCTTACGAAATGGGATATAAAGCAGGGCAACTGCTATTTGAGCGATTAAATGATAACGGTGAGGACCAATATAAAACTTTGAAGTTGGATACCGAGCTTATCGTGCGAGATTCGGTTAAAGCAATTAATTGATTAACGCTTTCAAAATTGGAGGTGGTAAGTAGAAAATTTATTCTGTCGGTCCGCAAAAAATTTAATCCTTACAATCTTTTAAGGAGGGATTTCTTTTATGAAAAAAAAGGCCTTAGTTGGTCTACTCATTACAATTTTGGTGACAAGCTTGGTTGGCTCTTTAGCAGTTGCTCAAGATCAAAACGAGTCTCAGAAATTTTTCGGAATCTCTACCAAAATAGTCCATAACGTCTGGGAAGGTTTGTTCCAGAACACTTTCAGGTGGTATTGCGAGGACAATGGCTGGCGCTATACGGCAATGAACGCCCGGGGAAATCCGACTCTTCAAACAACTCAAATTAGGCGATTGGTAGATATGGGCGTTGAAGGGTTAATCGTCGCCGCTCAGGACGCTGACGTTACTGCCTCAGCAGTTAATTACGCCGCTGAAAACGATGTTCCCGTTTTCACTGCTGATGCGGATGTAAATAGCGAAAAGGTTACCATGTATGTCGGTTATTCTGGTGTTCGGGCGAGCAGATTGCTTGGTGAAGAAATAGTAGAATATCTGAAAAATGAGGTCGAACCCGTTGGTGAGGTCCAGGGTAGAGTCCTGGAAATTAGAGGTCCCCTGGGTGGAGCTTCAGCCAATGATAGACATAACGGATTTATTGAGGTAATGAACAAGTACGACGGAGTAGAAGTTGAAACCGTAGTAGGGGACTTTCTGCGAAGTAAGGCCAAGTCCAATGCCCTCCCAAAAGTTAGAGCTAGGGACTTTGATGCAATGTACGCCGGTAACGGTCCGATGGTCATGGGCGGAGTTTCTGCCATGGAATCAGCCGGCAAAGATCCGTCAGAGAAGTTCGTTGTTACTATAGATGCTATTCCATCGGTAATCGAAGCGATAAAAGCAGATAAAGTAGACGCCGCATTCGATCAACCCGCTCCTTTCTATAACCCAATTGCTCTCCACTATATGAACAAATATCTGGAAGAGGGTGAAGAGGCCCTTCCCGAACCAGGAGAGACAATTACGGCAGATGATCTAAACATTGAGTCCGCAGAGCATTCAGATATAACCTGGTGGAAGGAACCAATGTGGGCACCGGCGGAGATCACGACGCGAGAAGGCCACCTCTGGTTCCAGACGAGCGGTATATTAGTCGACAAGACTAACGCTGACTTACCTTCGCTCTGGGCGAACGCTGACCTACCCGGCTGGTAAGAACTATTTAATAGTCGTGAGTTGGTGGTTAGTAGCCACCAACTCACGTTTTTGCAAGGAGGTATAAATGGAAGGAAGTTTGAAAACAGGTAAAAGTGAGGCAAAAGGAGCACAGAAAGGAACTGGTTCAGAAGACTTGGTTAGGATGGAGGGTATTCACAAGTGGTTTGGTGAAGTTCACGCGCTCAAAGGTGTAGACTTCAGAATTAACAGAGGGGAAACGGTGGGGTTAATCGGTGATAATGGTGCAGGGAAGTCCACCCTCATAAAAATACTAGCCGGACTGATCGATCGCGATAGAGGCACTATTTACTATCGAGGGGAGGAAGTCGAAATTGACTCAGTTAGGGAATCACAGAAACTGGGTATTGAGACTGTATTTCAGGAACAAGCAATTGTCGACCCCCTGAGTGTTGCGAGAAATATTTTCCTGGGTCGAGAAGAGGTCCATTCTATTGGATTCGGAAAAATAATGAATGATACAAAAATGCTGAACAAGACTGAGGACTTATTGAACGAATTGAATCTGGATATAGCCTCGCCGGATCAGGAAGCAGAATTTTGTTCTGGAGGAGAGCGACAGGGTATAGCAATAGCAAGAGCGATGTTTTTTGATGCCGATGTTTTGATTCTTGACGAGCCCATGAGAGCGCTTTCCGTTTCCGGAAAAGAAAAGGTTGAAGACTATATCAGAAAGGCCAGAGACCACGGTACTGGAATTATTTATATTACTCATGATTTGCATCGTGTTTACCCGGTTGCGGATAGATTTGTGTTCCTATCCAGAGGTGAAAAGGAGATGGATGTTAAGAAAGAGGAGTGCTCCCAGGACGAATTGAGTGAGCTGTATCGCAGGAGGGAAGAATGAATATTTCTGGTAAGGATATAGCTCTTTGGTTAGTTCAGAATTTTGTATGGTTGTTGGCTGGGATCTTTTTCGTGGTCTTTTCAATGACTTTGGGGCAAACGTTTTTTAATTTCAATAACCTGCATTTCATTTTTTATGTATCTTCAATGGTCGGGATGCTGGTTCTTGCCGAAAGCGTAGCATTAATAAGCGGAAATTTTGACCTTTCCGTAGCCCAGAACGCCGGTTTAACGGCCATGTTAACTGGAGTTTTGATTGTAAAATTCAACATACCAGGGCTGGTCGCCATCTTTTTGACGATAATTATAGGCGGATGTCTGGGAGCCTTTAACGGATATTTTATAGGGAAGCGTGGATTAAACCCTTTCCTGGTAACGCTTTCCACTTATCTCATGTTTGACTGGTTGACCTACGTAATAAGGCAGACTTCAATTCTGGATCTCCCCGGGATTTACATGTATCCGGGCCAGGGGAAGATAGGAGGAATATACACAGCAATCTTTATTTTCCTTATTGCTGCGGTACTTCTGTTCCTTTTCCTGAAAAAAGCTACCTACGGAAATTACATATACGCTGTGGGAGGTAACCCCGACGCCACCGTAATGGTTGGGGTAAATGCAGGGAATGTAGTGTTTTGGGTATTTGTGCTTTCCGGGGCTCTTTCTGGAATTGCAGGACTTTTGTATACAGGTTATGCGGATGCAGTAACTTCGACTCTGGCGGACGGAAAAATGTTTATGGCTTTTGCCGGAGCAATCATTGGTGGAATTTCCCTGAATGGTGGTAGAGGAACTGCGACGAATGCAGTTGGCGGTATAATCTTAATTGGAATAATTGAAGCTGGTTTGACTATGATGATGATATCTCCCCAGATGCAGGGCTTCTTAAAAGGTGTCCTGGTATTTGTGGCGATTTTGATTAATCAGTTCAGGACGAGCTTCAGGAGAAAATTATTAATGCCGAGCTGATTTCTCTAGCTTCAAAAATTCTAAAGATACGGATATTGATACTGAAATCCGTTAATATCAATGTCGTAAAATCCGCAAAATAGTTTAGAGGAGGTGTGTCTATATGGATTATGGGGATTATTTAAAAGAAGAAAAATCTTACGAAGGATATTACGAGTTTCCATTTAAGCCGGAGAACAAAGAACCCGTCGTGGTGAAGCCAGAGGACAGGATAACTGAAATCTACCCACCCGATAGACCACATACGAGCAACATCGTTTGGGTCTGGGCAAGTACTGATTTAATTACTCAGACCGAATTCGTCCTTTCACCGGGAGCATTTTTTGGTCCCCCCGATTCCCACGCAGGAGATGAGATGTATTACGTGTTGAGTGGGACACTGACGGAGATCCAGCCAGAACTCGGTACCGTAATCGAAGCCGAAGCTGGTGACGCCATCTTAATTCCCAAAGGTAGTTACCACCAGTCCTACAACTTTGGAGACGAGGAAGCAAATATTCTCTGTGCTATCGCGCCGAGAATGTGGGATGAAACCGGTCCAGCTCCTGAAATGGAAGATGAGATGAAGCTCTTCAAGGCTGGCAAGGACCTGGAAGAATCCGAGAACATCGAAGACGTAGAATTCAAACAGGAAGGAGCAAGGAGTATAGATCGACTGGGAGAGTACCCGATGGACGGTGAGAAAGCCAGGGAGAGAAAAGCCCATATCAAAATTGAGGAGAGTCAGCGACTTCCGGTCATTCACGGGGAAGAACATCCTATGATAGTTAGGTTTATAGTTAGCAACGACCTACTTCACATGGCAGAGCTACAACTCCCGTCCGGTGGGGAAGGTCCCAGGACTTCCCAAGCGGAAAACCACCAGGGCGACGAGACTCTTTACGTGACTGAAGGGAAGATAACGGTGTTTTTCCCGGATCGTAAGGACGCTATCGACGTGCCGGAAGGTCGTGTAGCTCTGATACCGGAAGGAGTTGAGCACCAGTACCAGAACTTCACGGATGGGCCCGTAAAAGGGATTTTCAGCGTGGCTCCTGATCTGTAATTTTAAGGTGAAAATTAGGCCGTTTAACCCTGCAATTTGATCTAAAGAGGTATAGAGATGAAAGTAATTACCATTGGTGAAATGTTAGTCGAGGTAATGAGGAAAGACGTCGATAGCCCACTTGATCAACCTGGAGAATTTGTGGGGCCGTTCCCAAGTGGCGCCCCCGCAATTTTTATTGATGCCGTGGCTAAACTGGGTACCTCCTCTGGGATTATTGGTGGAATAGGTGATGACGACTTTGGAGATTGTCTTCGAACCAGATTAGATAAGGATGGCGTCGATTTATCCGGAGTAAAGTTTGACGAGAATTTATCTACTGGAGTTGCATTTGTCAGCTACTTTTCCGACGGGTCCCGAAAGTTTCTCTATCACATGGGGAACTCGGCCGCCGGGGTAGTCAGTCCGGAAAACGTTACCAGTCACTACGTTAAAAAAGCTGATCTTTTGCATATTAACGGTTCTTCTCTGGCGATGGGTGAACAAATGAGGCAGGCCTGTTATGAAGGGGTAAGGGTAGCTGAGAAAGAAGGGCTCGTGATTTCGTTTGATCCGAACCTGAGAACGGAACTACTTGGAGTAGAAAAGACGCGTGAGATTTGCAATCCGATACTGGACTCATGTGACTTGATCATTCCCGGGGCGGACGAACTGAAGGGAATAACCGGGGCAACTTCGGAAAGCCAAGCCGTGGCTGCAGCTCTGGAT
>CAZYPS010000035.1:0-17989 GCA_964649445.1 uncultured Thermotogae bacterium
AGGAGGGCGAGAAATAAGTAACGTTTTGGCCCTCTAAATAATTGTTTATACCGTCTGGGCCTTCTACCCCTTCCCTGGCAACTGATTTAACCTTAAACTCCTACCAGTAGAGGTAATCCCGGCAGCCAGGAAAGGGGTAGAAGGCATATAATGAGAAGACAGGGACCAAAACAACCCCGGTGGGTTTCCGAGGTGGACAGTTATTCCTTATGCTCTGTTCAGCTCGACTGAGTTAACCCCCATCTTTCCGGGTCGAACTCGGTTAGATTATCGGGATTAAACACGTCAGCCGGAATTTCTTCCTCCGGTCTTTCCCTCTTCTCAAAGGTGACCGTCGTTGAACTTTCATCGAGCTTGCTTTCGGCAACGAGTTTCTTCGTTACTGTCTTGTCTTCAAAGGTTCCTAATTCCTTTACTCCCGTTATCCTCGCCAGTTCTCCCTCGCTGTTGTAATCCTCGGATTTCAAAATTAACCAGTTCTCCTTTCCTACCCAGACTTTGCCCGTGGAATATTTTGCCGTGGCATCTTCTTTTACTTCAGTCTCCAGGACGTATGTGGGTACGGACTCGCCACCAATCGTCAGATCCGTTTCGTCTACCAGTTCGGCATTGTATCTTTCACTCATGTTTCTGCTGCCTATTTCCTGGAAAGTCAAATTGCTGTCAGCGAAGCTGCCCTGTTGTTGAGAACTTGGAAGCTTCTTTGGCGTGGGAAAAGCCGAAAGCAGCAACCACATTTCCGAGCCTTCCTCGGTTTCTCTGCTAAGAAAAATCGACCCAGATACGTCCTCCGGTTCCAGGTAATAAATCAGAGTATAGTTGGGTTCTCCGGGTTCTTTCTTTGCGAGGGAACCGAACTTGAAATTGGTCTCGGTCCCATCGGGGTTCACGTTCTCGAAACTGAGAATAGAGAGGACGTCTCCCTGGCTTATTTTTTCCTGCTGTTCGTCTACCTTTACCAATACTTCTTCGCCAGTTATAGATTCTTGGCCGAGCAATTGAACTCCCAATGTTAGAAACAGGGCAAAAGTTAAACCAACGGTTAAAAGTGCTGAAGTTTTTCTGTTTACTTCCATTTAAATCACCCCAGACATCTGTTTTATTGAATTAGATTTCTAATCTCCTTCCGGTTCCAGAAACTTCGGTCGGAACATCAACAAGATTGCCGGAATTACCGTAAAGGCACTAATCATACTTACTACCATGGTCAGTGCCATCAGGAACCCGAAATTGACTATCGCGCTGAAAGAAGAAAAAGCCAGGACCCCGAACCCGACTGCCAGTGCCATTGCGTTGTAAAAAATTCCCTGTCCAGTAGTCCGGAGGGTAGCCGATAGGATCTCCTCTTCGTCCCGATCCTCTTCGTACTCTATCCGGAACCTTTCTATGAAGTGAATCGCGTAGTCAATTCCTATTCCGATTACTATTGAACTTACCATCAGAGTGGCAAGATCAAGCGGTGTCCCGCTGTAACCCATGACTCCGAAGTTTATCAGCACGGTCAGAACCAGCGGTATTAGACTGATCATACCGGCAACAACGGAACCGATTATAACCGCCACGATCACTCCCGCCACGGCAATAGAAGTAACCAGGCTAACCATCTGACTTGACACGACCTTGGAGGAAACCATGGCCGACAACCTCGTCGACCCAACCATTTCGGCGTCAATCGTACCGAAGTTTTCGTCCAGGTACTCCTGAACTTCCTCCTTTAGATTAACTATTTCGGTACTCGATGCGGAGTCGTAGAGGCCGGTTATTTCCCCGGCTGAAAAGTCACCCATTGCTAGCTGGCCCAATCCACCTCCCTGGAAGCTAAAGAGTAGCAGGAGCTGAGACGCGAGGTTTTCCTTTTCGGGAATCCTGAAGTAGTCCGAATCCCCGCCGTGGTACTCTTGATTTAGCTGTTTGACTATATCCACCAGAGAAAATGTCTTGTTTATCCTTATTCCTTCTTTAGTTTTAAGCCAGCTCTCGAATTCCTCCATCTTCTTTAACGTTTCGGGATCCTTTAACCCGTCCTTCTTTCCCGTATCTATTTCCACCAGAAGCTGATTCGACCCGGAAAAACTCCTGTCCAGCGAGTTCAGACCCTTAGTTACGACGCTTCCCTCTCCCAGAAACGACCTCTGAGAGGTCTCGATTTTTACCATAAATGTCCCAACTGCAAATACAGCTAGAACGACGAGGAAGGCACCCAGCAGTACTCTTTTCTTGCTCGTCACCAGCCGTTCAAAACTCTTCAGGAAGGATTCCCGTATCCCCGCAAGCGAAGAAAAAATCGAATTTCCATCCGAGTTCTTTACCTGAAGGGGAAGGAGTGAAAGAATAGCCGGAACAAGAGTGAGAGAGAATATTATGGAGAAAAAGACGCCGATGGCCGCAAATATTCCGAACTGGCGTTGGGGTACCAGAAATGAGCTCATCAAAGCAAGAAAACCAGCAGCCGTGGTCAAGCCCGCCATGGAGACCGGCGAGTACATAGCTGAAGCAGTCTTAATTATTACTTCGCGTTTTGGCAGGTCCTTACCGGATAACTCATAATATTTGTTCAATACATGGATCGAGTACGCCGTCCCCACAGCGACCAGAATGACTGGTAATATAAACGTTATCAGCGTGAACGGCACGCCAATTAGCGCCATCAATCCCACGGACCAAACAGTGCTCAGAGTGACGACCGTGAGGGGTAGCAGGATACCCCTCGGGCTCCGGAAGCTCAGGTAGAGGACTAGGCCAATGGCGACGAAAACCAAGGGCAACAGGATGATTAAATCATCGATAATCTCCTCGGAAAGAACTGAATTCATGAACGGCAGTCCTGCAATGTATATCTCTTCCGAACCCTCGTAAGCGTCAGTTATTATTCGGATTTCGTCCGCCACTTCCTGTTCGTTAACCCCTGTTTCCAGCTCGATCGAAAGTGCGGCGGAATTACCCGACCCCGAGACAACTCGACCAACCAGCAGGTCGTTCCCCATTAACCTTTCCCTGTAGTTTTCGAGTTCTTCCTGGTTTTTCGGAGGGGTTCCCTGGGGAGCAACTCGTTCTACAACCAGAGAGTCTCCCTGACCAATGATCATCTGTGAATTAAGCGGCCCTTCTACTCTTTTGACACCGTTTACTCCGGCTATCTCTTCCCTCAACCCTTTCACTCGCCTCAGGGTATCTACGTTGAACAGGGAATTTTCAGGCACCACCATAACCCTTAAGAAGGCTTGTGACCCGTACCTCTCTTCCGCCTCGTTCATCGCTTCGACTGCGGAATTTGACGGGGAAAGGTACTCCTCAAAGTTTGTTACCAGGTTGAGCCCCGGTATAAATAAGCCCAGAACGACGGTTCCGATCACGGCAATGCTAATTACTTTCCACGGGTTGTCGACAACCCATTCCCCAAAAGAACTCATCTAAGTATTCCCTCCCGGAGGAAGAGGCTGGAGAAGTAGGCCGGTATTAGATCGTCGTTAACTCCGACCGGCGTAACTTTTCCTTCAAATGCTTTACTTATTCCCTGTTTCAGCTGGTTCAACTGCTCCCGTGCGGTCGATCTCATCTCCTGTGGCATAGTTGAAAACGGTCTATGTATAACCCAGACTTGATTTATTCGACCGGTCTCTATCGTACCCGGAACTATAATCACCAGATCAAGACCCAAATTGTCCTTTCCTTTCAGGGGATTTTTCGTTGGAAATTCGACTTCTGTCACTTTAGTCTTTACGTTCAAACCCTTTCTATTTTTCAGTCTCCCCACCAGACCCTGAACTCTCATGGATATCTCAAAATCACTGGACTCGTCGATAAACATAACACTGGTTTCTCGACCCGGTTCTTGCCCAGTAACCTGAAGACCGACCCACAGTACTAGAATTACCATAAAAGTCATTAAAATGTAATTTTTCTTCACTTTGACCCCCCTATTCATTTTCTTCACTCAATCCACGCCAAAAGAAATTTGCCAGTTCCTCCGGTGCCCGCGCAAATAACTCCTCTTGTCCCTCTTTATCTCTGAGGGCACTGTAGGCAACTATCGCTTCTACAGCTCCGAAAAGTGCCATTGAAACGACCTTTGGATCACACTTGCGAATTTGACCGTTTTCAAGGGCCTCCTTTACCAAATTTTCCACGTAACTGATCACTTCTCCATACTGTCGGTCCAACTGTTTGCCAAGTTTACTGCCGGGTTTAAATCTTTCCTGAACGATCACGCGCAATAACTCCTTATGACTCTCCAGCTGAGAAAAGTGTCGGTCAAGTATAGCCCGTATCTGCTCCACCAGGGGTATATCCTGCTGAGAAAGTTCTTTGTAAAATTCCTTCCTGTCCTCAAATTCCTTTGAAAATATGTCCAGCAATATCTCCTGTTTGTTTTCGAAGTAGTTGTAAATCGTCCCCACCGAAATGCTGGCTTCATTCGCGATCTCATTTATACTTGTCTGAAAATAACCTTTCTGTGAAATAACCTTGGTAGCGGCTTCCCGTATCAAAGACGTTTTATCTCTTGCCCCATCTTCACTCATCTATACCCTCTCCCGGAAATATGAATGAACGTTCATTCAATTCTAACGCCCACCAATTACTTTTCAAGACGAACTCAGAACCAAAGTAAAGAAAACACATTCATCCCCGGCTAAAGGCCAGGGGATTCTGCGTGCCTTTGATAATTATTGGGAAAATATAACCCTGGTCACTAATTTAAGAATGAAAAACTACCGAGGAGAGACAGAATACCAAGCCCAAGCAGTGTCCCCCCAGGACTTAGTCAGTAGTTTAGAACGGACGACAAGTTTTCTCGGGTTTAAAATCAAGGATTCACGGGGAACAATCCCCGCAATGGGTTTGTCTACGTAGAATATCCAGCCAGGAGGGAACAGTAATTTCCCTCCTTGAAAGTTGAGAGAAATCAGGACTTAACCCGCTAGGGAACAGAAATCATCACAGAATAAGAGGACGACTAAATCCCTGTAACAGGTCAGGAAAACTGGTAACGCCTATCGCTTTGGAAACTAGTTGGCGTTTAGCTTTTCGTCTATAGATTTGCCCAGGCGACTGGCTACTTCCTCAGCTCGCTCCTGCGTGTGACCTTCGACCATTACTCGAATTACATCCTGTGTTCCAGAAGGGCGAACCAGAATACGTCCCTTTTCTCCAATTTCCTTTTCCCACCGCGACACTTCTTCCTGAATCTCACTGTTCGCCTGAAAGTCTTCCTTGTTCTCCGTTGGAACGTTATGAAGAACCTGAGGATAATGTAACATGCCTTTTCCGAGGTCGGAAATATTTTGGCCAGTCTCTCGTAAGAACTTTAGCATCATTAACGCAGTAACCAGACCATCTCCCGTTGTATTTATCTCACGGAAGATCACGTGACCGGATTGTTCTCCTCCAACCATCACATCTCTCTCCAACATTTCCTTGGCGACGTACTTGTCCCCAACTTGAGTCCTGATCAGGTCTATACCGAGTTCGGAGAGGGATTTCTCCAGTCCCAGGTTACTCATCACGGTGGAAACAACGACTGAAGGCTCCAATTTTCCCTGGTCCTGTAACCATTTTGCCGCAATGTAGAGAATTCTGTCCCCATCAATTTCGTTACCTTTTTCGTCAACGAATAGTGCCCGATCGCCGTCTCCGTCGAACGCAACCCCTAAATCTGAACCACTTGTAACGACTTTTTCCTTTAATTTTCCAAGTGAAGTTGAACCACAATCCTGATTGATATTAAATCCTGTCGGATTGACTCCCATTTCAATTACTTCAGCACCCAGCTCGCTTATTATTTTAGGTCCGACCCTGTACATTGCTCCATGCCCACAATCCACCACCAGTTTAAACCCGGAAAGATCGGGCATATCCCCGGAAAACCTATCTTTTAACGAATCCAGGTAAAGTTCACCCGCGTTTTCTACTGCGTTGATATCTCCGATATCTCTCCAGCTGGCCCAGGCACTCCTTCCGGAGGTCACGATAAATTTTTCGAGTTTTTCTTCCACATTAGGAGTTAATTTCAAGCCATGCGAATTAAAGAACTTTATACCGTTATCTCTCGCCAGGTTGTGAGAAGCAGATACTACGGCGCCAACTTTTGCATCGTATTTCTCCATCAGGATAGGAATAGCAGGGGTTGGAAGTACATCCAGGAGATAACCATTTCTACCGATTGAGGAAATACCAGACGCAAGCGCGTATTCGAGAGTTCGCCCGGATTTTCGGGTATCAGTACAGATCAAAACCCTGTCGCCCTTTTCAGTAATGATATTAATCGCTTTTCCCAGCTTTAATGCCAGTTCGGGCGTAATATCTTCATTTACCTCTCCTCTTACTCCATCCGTTCCAAATAAATCCACTTTGACCCCCTTAGTCCTCTTCCTTCCTCTCGGTTAACTCAACAGATTGGTTTAATTTGACGAAAGTGTCCGGCGGGTAATAACCAAAAAGGGAAGTATTTGCAGTTGCCAGAGTTCTCTTCCCCACAAGTGTGCCCGGGTTTAACACGGAATTACATCCAATTTCAGCCTCGTCACCCAGAAGACAGCCCAATTTTCGCATACCCGTCTGTACGTCCTGATCACCCAGGTGGACTACCACCGGTTCTCTATTTACCTTGAGATTGGACACTTTAACTCCAGCCCCTAGATGTCCTTTCCAGCCAATGACGGAATCACCGACGTAGGTAAAATGAGGAATTTCCGCCTCATCGTGAATTAAACTCCTCTTGACCTCCGAACTATGGCCTACTGTCACTCCATCCCCAATGGCAACGTTGCTCCGGACGTAAGCACCGCTCCTTATTTCACAATTGTTACCGACGATCGCCGGACCTTTTATGGTAGCTCCAGCTTCAACAATAGTACCCTCACCGATTTCGACCTCTTCTCCTATTGTAGAATCTTCGGAAATATCCCCCCGCCGGTTTGGCTCCAGGTGATCCTCTATTATATCCGATATCCTATCCACTACTTCCCAGGGATATTCCAGCCCTCGATAGTAACTGGAGTAATCCGTTTTGGCTAAATCGAAAAAATCTTCTATCTTCGGGCACTCTTTTCTCATTGAACTCCTCCTTCTCCTCAGAACCTGTACCTTTTTCGGACTAAATTATAAATAGTCTTGTCAGAACTTAACAATCACTATCGCGTTTCGGCAAGCTGCTCGAACTGGAGCTGGTAAAACTCGTAAAATTCTCCTTTCTCTTCCATTAGCTCTTCAAAAGTCCCTTGCTCGTAAATCGCACCATTCTTTACAAACAATATCTTGTCAGCATTTGTTATAGTAGATAACCTGTGAGCAATAGTAAAGGTCGTGCGTCCTTTTGAGACTTTATCGATGGCTTCCTGAATAAGCTTCTCCGTATAGGTATCCACCGAAGACGTTGCTTCATCCAGTATAAGTATCTTGGGGTCCTGAATAAGTGCCCGGGCTATAGAAATCCTCTGCTTTTGCCCTCCGGATAGTTTGACGCCGCGCTGGCCTATATCGGTCTCGTACCCTTCGGGAAGGTCCGAAATAAACTCTTCGACGTTGGCCTCACGGGCATATTTCATGACCTCTTCCCTGGTTACGTCCGGTTTACCGTAAGATATGTTTTCCGTAACGGTCCCGGAGAACAGGTAATCGTCCTGCATGACCATGGAGATATTGCGTCTCAGGTGTCGGAGATTCCAGTCCCGGACGTCGACGCCGTCCACCATAACTCTCCCTTCGTTCACGTCGTACAACCGGGGAATTAGTCGAACAAGGGACGTTTTGCCTGCCCCGCTCGGACCGACCAGAGCTACGGTTTGCTTCGGTTCCACCTCGATATTTATGTCCACTAGGACGGTTTCACCTTCACCGTAGTCAAAATTGACATCCTCGTATTCGACCTTTCCCTGAACTTCCTCCCGTGATTTTTCGAACCCGCCGGCTGTCTCAACTATCTCCGGCTCCAGATCCAGATGAGAAAAGAATCGCTCACCGCTCGCAAAGAACCTGCTCAGGCGCTGACTGATTCGGACCATCCTGAGTATTGGAGCCCTGAAGCGAATCAGGTAGGTGTAAAAAGCCACAACAGTCCCCGCCGTCAGTGCTCCCTGGTAAACGAGGAAGCCACCGTATCCGATTGTCAGGATCAGCCCGAAACTGTTTAAAAAATAGGATACCGGGCCAAGGGTACTGAAGTATTTAATAGCCGTAGCCCTGGCATCGTAGTGCTCCTCGTTTCTCTCGAAAAATCTCTCCATTTCGTAGTCCTCGTTTGCAAAGGACTTTATTACTTTCATTCCCGCCAGGTTGTCCTCCAGTCTATCATTTAACTTTCCTTTTGCCTCCCTGTTTCGCCTAAACGCCCGGTGCATCCTCCTAATTAGAGAAATAGCGAAGGCAAGAAGTAAAGGTGTAAACGATAAAGCTATTAGGGTCAGCGGTACGTCGAGCAAGAAAAGTATTACCAGAACCCCTGAAATCGTCGTGGTCGCCTGAAGAAAACCCTCGGGGCCGTGATGGATGAACTCCTGAAGGACGTTTAAATCGTCGATGATCCTGGACATCAACTCTCCGGTCTTTTTTCGATCGTGGAACTTGAGCGGGAGCTTCTGAAAGTGGTCGTAGATGTCATTTCTCATGTCAAAAACTATTTTTTGAGCTATTCTATGACCAAAGTAATTCCTGATGAACCGAATCAGAGCTATCATCGTAAATGCCCCGAAAGCCCACAGAGAAAGAGTTACGATCCTGCCGAGATTTGCGGCCGGTATGGCATCGTCTATCAGATTTCTCAGCAATAGGGGCGGCACGAGTCCGGCAAGAGCTCCAATTACGTGGAGCACCTGCACGGGCACGTATTCTAAAAGGTTTGGCCTTAGATAGTCCCGGTAAAACCGTTTTAAGAGATAACTTTTCGAATAATCCGAATAATCAATTTCGTTATCGTTTTCTTTGGTGCGTCCTGCCATTTTATCCTCCCTGCCATTTTATCACTAACATTCTTAGTTTCAGCCAAGAACTCCGCCCCGGGGAACGGGGCTCGTAGAAAATCCAGTCCAACAATGTATATGGACCTTATAAAAGCTGACTCGGGAAAATTCCTGAGGAATTCTCAACTAGCTCTGGTGGATATAGACGGATCGTAAAGGATATCAGTATTTCTTTTAACTTCAAGTCTTCTTTCTGTTTTAAACTGTCCAAATGATCCAGGGGGACTAATTACGGTCGCCTTAACCGACGAACTCTAACCACTCGTTATAAAGCCCGGAGTAATTATCGAAAAACCCCTTCGCTTCGGATCTCATCTTTTCGGCATTTGCTTTTTCTCCAACCGACTCGTAAATTCTGGCTTTCACCGCTTTAATAAGTGCTTCCTCCTCCGTGCTGGAAACTGAATCATCCGCCTGCTCGATCCATTCCATAATACGTGAGGAAGAAACCTCGTTTTTTGACCATAGTCCGAGCAATCCCCGCGAAAGGTTTACTGCGTAGGGTGAGACTATCTCACCTTCTGACAACCTGTAATTACCTTTTTCCGTTTCAGTAAGCTCTTCCTCGAAATAACGCAGGCCAAAGCTGGACCAGCTTTGAACTTCTTTGTACTTTTCCAGCACATCGAGACAGGTTCTTGGAATTTCCTTGAACGACAGCGTCGCGTGATAGTACGAACTCTTTAAATCTGTTATTCTTTCGGACTCTTTGTACTTTTTGAGATAAATTCTTGATAGGAACCGATGGTCAACTTCCGGTACTGTCCTGTTCATATAGTCAATTGCTAGGTTCCAGTTTCCAAGACCCTCAGCGACCCTCGCTTTTTGAGCAAACAGGTCTTTAATCCCGACAGAATCCGTCAAAAACTCCTCGTATCTATCCTTCTTTTCCAGCGCCAGGTCTATCTCCTCCCTGGCTAGAACGAAATTCTCCAGTTCGAAATTGATCCGCGAAAGAAGGAAATGCGTCCGTGGTGAATAGGGATCCAGCGATAATGCATCACTTAGTCCTTCCTTAACTTCTCCGGGGTCAGTGAAACCTTCACTCGGTTCTCGGATAAGTGGTTCAAGGTTCGCGATAGTCGACCTGTAGTCCAGTCTTTCCAGGTAGACTCCGAGATTCCTGAGTCCTACGGCCCCCTCGGATCCTTGATTCGGCTCGATTACGACCTGAGAAGCAAAGATTGGATTATCCAGATCAAATACGAAGGAGTCCCCGAAAGTTTCCGCAAATGTGAAGTATTCGGACTTCGTTACAGTCTCCCCATGTATCTCCTTGCGATCACCGAATTCGTAACCCCGAACGGCTATTTTCACCGAATCTTGAGTTGCCTCACCTTTCGTCTCCAGAATCAACCTGTCTACATAAGGATATTTTTCTTCAATTGATTCTCCCTTACCCATATCCAAATTTATAACGACTCTATTCTCGGACTCCAGATAGAGAAATCTCGATTCCTGCCTTTTTTCTCCCCTTCTGCCTGATACCGGCGACATTATAAGACTGGACTCTACCTCCCGCTTTTCCATTTGTTTTCGACAACCGGTAACGCAGGCAGGATCGAAACCATCCGAGAATAATGTCACGGATTTTGCCGGGGGGCTGCGATATTCGATTGAATAGTAATCCTGGTGAAATGTGTATACGTAAGCACTCTTCGGATTGAACCGATAAATGATTTGCTCCTGCCGCCACGCGAGGTAACTAAAAACTCCACCTATAATCAGTCCAAAAAATAGTATCCCGGTCACGATCTTAAAGTACTTTGGTAAGGTATTCCATTTCTCTTTCATTGCACCCGGGGGACCTCCTTGTTCGATTAAACCCTAATTAAGCCCAACCAGCGATTAATTCAGATTAACTATTTCTATCGGACTTATTTCCTCACCAAGTTCAAATCCAAGAACCCGAGAATAGAAGAAAAGCTCAGCTTCCAGTGCCCTCCGAATATTTTCTTCCTTCCTGAAGCCGTGCTGTTCTCCTTCGAATAGGAGATAGGCAGTGGGTATACCTCGTTCCTTTAACGATTGGTACATCTCCTTTGCTTGATCCGGCGGGACTACTCTATCTTCTTCACCCTGAAAGAAGACGACCGGAGAAGATAATTGATCCTGGTGGTCTATCGGGGAACGGTTTTCGTAAAGTTCCTTTTCTTCGGGATATGGGCCTATCAAAGAGTCGAGATATCTAGACTCGAACTTGTGGGTCTCCTTCGCCAGAGCCGCGGGATCGCTAACCCCGTAGTAGCTCGCTCCTGCGTCAAATACGTCCTCGAATGTCAAAGCCGCCAGGGTCGTATAGCCACCAGCACTTCCTCCCCTAATTAGCAATTTCTCTCCGTCTACGTCACCTTCTTTCACCAGATACAAAGCCCCATTTACACAGTCCTCGACGTCAACAAGGCCCCATTGACCTTTCAATGCATCCCGATATTCTCGACCAAATCCAGAACTACCCCTGTAGTTCACGTCCAATACGGCAAAACCGCGTGTAGTCCAAAACTGTATCTCCGGTCTCAACTCGTCGGAGGTCGAGGAAGTGGGGCCACCGTGACTGATGACCAGAAGCGGCGGTTTTTCGTCCTCTGGGCCCTCATAGTCGGAACTGCAAGGAGGGTAGAAAAAACCCTGAGCCTTTTTTACTTTTCCGCCAGTGTTGAAGTTAACGGTTCGGGCCGGTGATATGAATCCTTCATCGACGTCGAGAGTCGTCGATAATTGAAACGTCTCGAAAGAGTCATCCCCTAGTTGATACTTTCTCACACCTCTAGGATGGTGTGGACCTCCAGCAATAAACAATACCTCATCCCCATCCGCTTTTACGGACGAGATCTGGGTAAACGGAAGGTCTATTGGCTCCAGTTTCGGTGTCCTGCGGTCCGTCCAGCCCAGGAACCACCTTCCGTTTTGCTTGAACGTAAATACTAAATCGTCGGAGTTCGGAAAATCGTAAGTAGAAGAACCGAACTGCCACTGTGGCCGAGCAAATTCGGCTTCTGCTTCAATTACTGATTCGACTTCTCCTTCGTCCCAGCAGTAAATGTTCCACCAACCAGTTCGGTCCGAGATGAAGTACAGTTTTCCATCCGGTCCCCAGCGTGGCTGAACGACCGATTCCCCATCCGACCCACGAATTATTCTCGAATTCTGTATCGCACCTTCCGAATCCAACGTACCGAGATGCAGTTGAGTTTCGTCCCAGGGCATAGCTGGGTGATCCCATGTTACCCAGGCCAATGTGCATCCGTCAGGACTCGGCCGGGGTGAAGAGTAAAAGTCGGAACCCCAGACGACGACCTCCGGCTCCCCAGTATCCCCCAGAGTTATTTTTACCAGGCAATTTTTGGGATATTGGCTTTTACCAGTGTGATCCTCACAAACGGCCCAGAGTTCCTCTCTTTTCCTATCGAGGGAGAAATCGGCGTAGCGTTTATTTTCTTCAGGAGTAATCGGAACTGGATCCCGATCATCTTCTCGGTTCTTATATAGCCGCTGGTCCTCAAAATTAACGAAGAAAACTTCCGCGTCTCCAATTAAATAAGGCTTTCCTCCGTACTCGTGTACTCTGGTCCTTACATTATATCCTTCCGGTATAAGGTCGGATTTGGAACCGTCAGGATCCTGTCTGACTACCACTGTTCGACCTTCCTCGTTCGGTCGGGTTTCTAGCCAGTAGGTATACTTGTTGGAAATCTCAACCTCGCTAAGTCCTAGAGACTGGGACGCAACCTCTTTTGCCGATATCGGCGATTTCCACGAACCGTAGCCTCTAACTTTTTTCATAGCCCCTCCATTTCGACTAAAAATATTACCCACTAATTAACCGGGCTGCAAAATAGGGAATTTCTCAGTTTCGATTTGTTGGGAAAGTGAAATTTAAACATTTTTAGTATGAAATAATTTGATTGAAACACCCGATCTATGGTATTATAAAGTATAAATATCTTCCACCCAGGTGGGAACGGGTGCTTGAGCCAGACCGGGAAGGGTAAAACCTCGCCGGGAAAGGAGGCATAACCCGGCTAGGAAAACCTTCTCCCAGACTGGCTGATCCCAACCTGGGTGGGTTTTAATATCTTTACGCTAAATTATACCCCACAAGGTACTAGAATTCAGATCAACGGCAACCTCGCCAGATTTCCAGAAAAAAATATCTGAAACCCAACATTTAGCTCTTCAGTAAGGCTAGGGAGATTGAACTTATCCTGGTTGCTGGCGATAATCTACCGATAATTTCCCCATTAAAAACTATTCCCCTGATAACGCCGGTGTTTAAAAGTCAAAGATGGTCCAAAAAGGCCGTAGTTAATCGGGATACTAATTTAGCCTGTTCTATTCTACTTATAGTTGGCTGGCCGTCGCCCGACTGGAACCCGTACCAGCCAAACTGGCTATGGTTCCCACCTTCGATCTCGACAAATTCGGCAGTTTGCGGTAATTGCCCCCTGGACCTTTCGATATCTTCTTCGGATATAATTTCATCTTTTTCTCCGGTGATACTCAATACGTCCAGGTCGGACGAAAACCTTGCCCCTTCGGGAGGGTACGCCGCCCATAGAACCAAACCGCTGACAGGATAATTAGTCTTTGAAGTGAAACGAGAAGCCATTGCTCCCCCCATTGAGTGACCTGCCATAACCCATTTTTGGTCCCGGACCCGGGAAGACATTATTTTACCCGCTTTTTTCCAACCCAGTACTGCCAGATTCAGTGGCATTTCAACGAGGTAGACTTCGTAGCCCTCCCTGGCGATTTCGAGAGCAGTCGGTGCATAAGCTTTCGCCGGCACCCTCGCGCCCGGGTAAAATATTACACTTACCTGTTTGGTGCCTTCGTCAGGCTTCAGAAGTATCCCTTCTACGTTATCCAGCTCAAATTCGCTTACCTTTATCAACTCGGCTTCCTCTAGTAACGTGGAAACCCCGCTCATTACCTGCTGAGGGCGAAGAAACCAGGCAGTTACACCCAGTCCCGCAACCAAAATTGCAGCCACGATGGCAGTTAACGGTAGTTTATACTTTTCGAATTTTTTCTCAAAATTACTCCTCGCTGAATATACGTCGAAGTATCATTAAAAAAATATATCCGTTTTCACTTCTATTCTATAGATATAAAACCACTGCTTTAACCGGGCTCAAAAATAATTATACTTTTATAATTTATTCTACCCATTATTAGGAGGCGACATTCCATTCAAATATGGTTTACTTACTGCTGGCCGGTATAAGTTTCGGGAGTATAGGATTATTCGTCAATCTAATCGGGAACAACATTTCCACCCTTTTGATCGTTTCTATAAGGTTACTCGTCACCGCCGGCATTATTTATACCTACCAGACTATAAAAACCAAAAAGAGTGAAATTGCCCTGGAGTCCCGCCGCGATTACTACGTCGCACTGGCGGGCGGTATAATCGGGTTTGCCGTAACCTTCAGCCTTTACCTGAAGTCACTTGTCCTCATTCCCGTCTCGGAAGCCGTCTTCCTCCACTACGTAGCTTTTCCCTTTTCAACCATCGTTTATTCCACTATTCACCTCGGGGAGAGGGTCACAAAGCACGAATACATCTCGCTGGCGGGAACGATCGTCGGCGTATCTCTCATTTACAACGTGGGGTTTACCGGAGGCTTCACTTCGATATTCGGCTACACAATCGCTTTTATTTCCGGGATTACCTATTCAGTCGCACTCCTCGTATTAAAGGATCTCGGCAAAAAGAAGACAACTCTTCAGGCACTTTTCTGGCCTACACTTCTCGGTGGATGTGTTTTACTTCCCATCTCTTTTTTAGCTGGGTTTACTTTTGACTTATCCGGAGGAATTCTCGGTCCTTTGCTGGGATTAGTTCTTATCTCCACTTTACTGGGGTATTCTTTATTTGCAAAAGGACTTAAGGAAACTAGAGCTGGTCTGTCTTCTATTATTTTAATAATTGTCGAACCTTTGTCCGCTGTAATACTCTCTATTCTGTTCCTCGGAGAAAGAGTTTCAATATCTTCCGGGCTAGGAGGAGGTCTTATTGTTTTATCGGGGCTCCTCCTGTATGCAGGCAGTCAAGGAACGAGGGAACCCGATGCGGAAGCTTGAGGCAATCAAAACTACTCATCTATTTCTCTGATTCTTTCCTCCAGATCCCGTAAATCCCTGAGCACCCCGTCTTCCCTCTTAACTACATCGCCGCCTCTTTCTATGTAAAAAGCCCTCATGCCCAGTCTCCGGGGAATCTGGTAGTCAAACTTCCAGTGGTCACCAACGTGCACTGATCCCTCCGGGCTCGTGCCCACTTGATTAAGTACCTTGCGATAGACGCTGGTACTCTTCTTTACTTCCTGGAAATCCGATACACAGGAGAATATTCGGTAGAATCTGCTTTCGATTTGTTTCAATGCGTAATCGAGGAAAATCCTTGGAGCGTTCGAGGTGACAATTAACTTGTAATTCTTGCTCAACATTTCCGTAACATCTAGAGCGTCCTCGAACAGTCTAACGTTTTCCGGAACCTGTATCCTCTCAATTACCTCTTCCGGGGCCTTTTCGAGGTCGAACCTCTCGAACCAGTATTCCGGCCTGTACCATCTAATATCCTCGTCTCCTATCTCGTCGTAATAAGATTTGAGAGCCTCCCGGGCTTCCGCAAACTCGATCCCTTTCTTCTCCGCGTAGAGCTTAGGCAGTTCTCTGAACCAAAAACTGTTCACGTAATCGTTTTCCACTAAGGTGCCATCCGCGTCAAACGAAACTAATTTTATTTTCATTGTAACAAAATGTAAACTCCGGTATGGGGTAAATAAATATTAATCCAATTTTCCCTAACCCCGGAAAGAATATGTCCAAAGAGAAAACTATCTAGCCGAAAACATAACCAGCGAAGCTAATTGACCTGTCGTCAGTTAATTAAAATAGGTTATTCACCTGATCGTCCCAGGAAAGCGAATTGAGCAACCATTTTTCTTCTTCCGGCCTGTAATAGAGGAACTTCCACCTGGTCACGGTATATTCGTGTTTGATGATAAAAGTGAACCGGACGAGGAAGTCTTTCACCTTTTCTTCCCGGACGAACCTATAACCTAGCATCTTCCCGAAATTACGCTGGCTTCCCTGGAGCTGGCTTCCTGTCCGGGACACGAGGTTCTGGAACTCCTGACTTGAAATCGGAAAGTAAGGTCTAACCCGATCAAAAGCCCTATCAATTTCTCCATCCACGACATCACTCATAAAATTCCCCGCTAATTTAATACAGGCCATTTTGTCAGGAAGGTAATCAATTCCCGTTACCGTAACCGAGGAAGAAAATAATAAAAGAAAAAACAATAGAAGAGACAATATTAGTGCTCTTCGATCCATTAAGCTCACCCCAATTTTTAAAAATTATAGGCCGATATTAATCGTGATCCAATCTTTAATCTGCCGAGAGGAAACTCAAAAATTAGGTTAAAATTTTATCTCAATTCGGTTATACTCTTTATTGTTATGCCAAACATTTACACTCTTGGAGAAGCATTGATCGACTTCGTGCCCCAGGAATCGGGGGTATCGCTCGTCGACGTTTCCGGATTCTACAAACGTTTCGGTGGAGCACCTGCCAACGTAGCAATGGGTTTGGCCAAATTAGGCAGTGACGCTGGCTTTATAGGAAAAGTAGGCAAGGACAGTTTCGGGGACTTTTTAGAAGCCAAGTTCGAGGAGGCCGGAGTAAACGTCAATCAGCTTTATAGGACTGGCAAAGCGAACACTACGCTCGCGTTCGTGTCACTGACAGAAGAAGGGGATCGAGACTTCGTTTTCTACCGAGACCCAGGGGCGGACGAACTGCTAAAACCGGATGAAATAGGAGAAAGAGCCTTAAGCCAGGCCAAAGTTTTCCACTTCGGCTCAATATCCCTAACCAAAAAGGAATCGAGAGAAGCGACGGAAAAGGCAATAGAGCTCTCCCGAGAAGAAGGAGTTAAAGTGACTATGGATCCTAACGTGAGGTTTAACCTCTGGGGCGATCGCTCAAGGCTTAAGGAATCCATTTTAAACTTGATCGATAAGGTCGACATGATCAAACTCAGCGAAGAAGAAGTGGAGTTTTTAACCGGCACCGACGATCTGGAAGCCGGAATTTCGGAACTGACCGATCTCGGTCCAAATCCGGTTTTGGTGACTCTAGGAAGACGAGGTTGCTTTTACAAACACGAAGGGTCGTTTAAAAGGGTCAAAGGCCACAAGGTAGACGTAAAGGATACTACCGGAGCCGGGGACGGATTCATGGCCGGTTTCCTCCATAAGTTGCTTGAAAATACCAAAAGTCTTTCGAATATCCCCTCAACTAATTTGGAGAAGGCAGTTAGGTTTGGCAACGCTACAGCAGCACTTACAACCACCGATTACGGTGCAACGTCTGCATTCCCCGGCTCACTCGAGGTCGAGAACTTTATAAAAGAACGGTAAGCCTCAGCTGTGAACCTCTATAAATTTCTCGACCGACCTATCGTACGTTTTTTCGACGTCGTCGGGGAAGGCACAGGCAGGTAGTTCATTTCTTCCTAGATGATACTGGATGCACTCGCAACAGGTCCCCTTCCTCGGGCAACCTGAATAGCTACAGTTACATTGATCAAGGTTAGTTTCGTAGTTGGAACACTCTGAACTCATAAGCTTACCCCCTTTTTTTTAATGAACTATTCAATTGATGAATAATAAAATATTTCCGACTTAGTCATTCAGTGGCAGTGGCGCTTCAATTGGTAAAGCTTAAACTGACCCAGTCAATAGATTTGCTATTTTTTCAAAAGAGAGTTTAATTTGTCCGTTATGCTTTGGCTAACTAGTTCAGGCGGGCACCACTATTCGGAGATTAATACTACAAAAATTGTAAAAATCTTCAACCTCAATTGCACTCGAGCTCACTCTCTCAAGAGTAACCATTACCGCTCCCACTTGTCCTTTCTAACCCTACTCCCGGTCCCAATAATCTTTAAATATGAAAATAAAAATTCTAATACCATGATCTTTTTCAAATTCTTTCGTGAGATAGTGTAGAAGTAACTGTG
>CAZYPS010000036.1:0-17475 GCA_964649445.1 uncultured Thermotogae bacterium
TGAATTTTGAGGAACCGGATAGAGTTCCAATTGATCTCGGGGGATACGTTACGGGAATTACCAAGGGCGCCTACCGAGATTTATGCGATTATCTGGAACTGGACGAGTCCTTAACCACCCTGGACGTAGTCCAGCAACTAACTTACCCGAGCGAGGAAGTTCTGGAAAAACTCGGTGTAGATACCAGGTATCTATTTATAACCGACGGCGAGAAAGAAGAGAAGAAAATTCAAGAGACCCCGGAGGGTACCTTCTACACGGACGGCTGGGGAGTAAAGAGAAAACTATCGAGCAACGAGCTATATTTTGACATTGTAGAATCACCTCTGGCTGACATGACGACGGAGGAACTAAAAGACCATCCATTTCCCGATCCCGAGGATCAACGCGAGGATATAGTCAGAGCAGTAACTAAGTTTCGTGAGAAATACGGGGATAAAGGTTACGCTGTAGCAACTCAAATATTTGGGACTACATTCGAACTATCCTGGTACCTGCGGGGGTTCGAGCAGTTCTTAAAGGACCTTTACCAGGATACCGAATTTGTAGAATTACTTCTGGATAGTCTCGTAGATTACTGGCACGGTTTTTTCGATATTCTTTTCGAAGAGGCGGACGACCTTATTGACGTCGTCATGATGGGGGACGATCTGGCAACACAGAGCAAACTCCTTCTCAACCCCGGTGTTTATCGGGATATCGTGAAACCGCGACAGAGAAAAATATGTTCCTACCTGAAGAACCAGGGAGTTTCCGTCTTTTACCACACCTGCGGGGCGATCAAACCGCTGATTCCCGATCTCATCGACATCGGAGTAGACGCGTTAAATCCGGTCCAGGTAAACGCTACCGGAATGGAGACGGATAAATTAAAGGAAGATTTCGGGGATAAAATAGCTTTCTGGGGCGGAGGAATAGATACACAGAAAGTGATGCCGACCGGGAGCGTAAAAGAGGTCCGCGAGGAAGTCAAACACAGAGTCGACGATCTCGCTCCAGGCGGTGGGTTCGTATTCAACCCGGTTCACAATATTCAGGCAGACGTCCCACCGGAAAATATTCTGGAGGCGTTTACTACAGCCCAAAAGTACGGCAAGGAGGTATACTAACCAAGATGCGCTCGGTTGAACTAGTAAAAAATACGATTGATTTGAAGCCTACCGATCAAATACCGGTTGACCTGCACAACTTTACGGTAGCAGCCGAGGGGCTGGGCCGCGATTATTCGGAGATCTTCCATTCGGGAGAATTGATGGCTCGGAGCCATATAGAACAGTGGGAAAAGTACGGTCACGACATGCTCCTGCTTGAAAACGGGACGGCCGCACTGGCTGAGACTCTAGGGTGTCAGGTAGTCTATCCCGATGACAACCCACCCCGGTTGACCGGTCCGGCAATATCCGATCTCGACGAAATTTCTTCCCTGCCTCATCCCGACCCTACCGTAGACGGAACCCTGCCTGCACTTCTTAAGGCAACGAGCCTGGTAAAAAACGAACTCGGTGATCAGTTCGTAATGGGTAGAGGGGACCAGGGACCGTTCAGCCTCGCTTCGATGGTGCTGGGTATGGAGCGGTTTCTGGTCGAACTGTCAAAGCGGGAAAACCTCGGAGCGATAGAAGAATTATTGAATCACTGCAGGGAGGTTATCGAGACCTACATCCGGGCTCAGATGGAGGCGGGTGCCGATGGAAGTTCAATCGGCGACTCCATAGCTGGTCCGGACGTATGCAATCCAGGTTTTTACAGAGAATTTGCCCTACCTCAGGAGAAAAAACTGTTTGAAGACCTGAAGAAGGACTATTCCCGACCAATTTCGCTACACATCTGCGGTGACGCGACGGACGTCGTCCCAGAAATGATAGATTCCGGAGCCGATATACTAGAGCTGGATTACAAAATAGATCAGGAGAAGGTAAGAGATCTCGTCGAGAGAGAAGTCTCATTTCTCGGCCCACTGGATCCAGTTTTGCTGGGTAGCGGTTCTCCCGAAGAGGTTTACGATAGGGCTAAAAAGCTTCTATCCCTCTGGGGGAGTCACGACGGATTGATTTTTGGACCGGGCTGTGCCATGAACGCGGGAACTCCCGCCGACAATATCAAAGCCATGATATCAGCCGTACGAGAGTATACTCCATCCGAAGAAGGGGGTAAGTAATGGAGCCGAGGGATAGAGTTGTAGCCGCACTGAATCACGAGAAGCCTGACAGAATTCCGAGAGACGTTGGAAGCCTTCCGGTAACTGGTATTCACGCCAAAGCTTACGAAAACTATCTCCAGAAGTACCCTCCGGAAGACCTGGAGGACAAATCAATAGGAATTGACGACGTCATCCAGCAACTGGCGGAAATACACGAAGAGACTCTGAAAAAATGGCGGATAGATACACGGGGGGTATCGGCAAGGCCAGGATCTGGCTGGTCCCTGGAAATAAAGGAAGGTGATGAGCATCATAAGTTTACTGACGAGTGGGGCATAACCTGGGCAAAACCGAAAAAGAGCGGTTACTATTACGATATTCGGGAAAATCCTCTTTCCGGTAATATCGAGAAGGAGGATATACTGGGGTACCCGTGGCCGGACCCGGAAGATAAATCGAGGATTGATGGATTGAGGGAAGAAATAGAGGAACTTAACAAGGAAAAACACTATTTCGTATCCATGACAGGACTGGGACCCGGTATCTACGAACTATCCCAGTGGCTTAGAGGCTACAAGGATCTCTGGCTCGATTTTCTTCGTAATGGCGAATTAGCCCATCTTATAATGGAAAAGGTAACAGAACTAAAGCTGGATTTTTGGAAGATGGCTCTAGACAAAGTTGGCGATCTGATTGATACTGTCTATATGGCCGACGATATAGGAAATCAGGATAACCTTCAGATTTCACTCGAAACCTATAGGGAATTCATAAAGCCTTACCAGAAAAAAGTATTCAATTTCATAAAAACCAAAGCACCCAGCAGAGTTTTCATCTTTTACCACTCGGATGGTGCAATCCGGGAGGCAATTCCCGACCTGATTGACGCCGGCATTGACGCGCTTAATCCCGTTCAGGTAAGTGCTGCCGGTATGAACCTTGAGGGCCTAGCAGAAGAATTCGGGGATGAGATAGCATTCTGGGGAGCGGGAGCTAATCCTCACGGGACCATGCTGAACGGTGACCGGGACGAAGTTTCTCGAGAGATTCGGTCAAGGATAGAACTGCTCGGCTCCGACGGAGGCTGGGTATTCGCCCCCATCCACAACATCCAGCCCGACGTCGAACCGGAAAAGATAGAGGCCATGTTCGAGACGATGGAGACTTATGGTACTTGACCGGTAATATTACTGCTTCTGGCCAAATTCTTTGGAAGCTTAACCATTGCTTCCAGGTTCTCCGGCTGTGAATCGGGAGGGATCTCACAACCCGCACTGAGGATAAACGGCAAATTTTTCCCTGCATCTCGCATGCATTTCCGGGAGAGCTCTTTTATCTTGGCGGGCTCCCCCTGGACGAAAAGTACCGGATCGACATTTCCCCGGATAACCATCTCGGAACCGAGGACTTCTCGGGCTTGGGTGAGGTCGACTTCCCGGTCCAGGTCAACTATATCTGCTTGGGAGTCCCTCAAAACCTTCAGTTGGTGAGTTGTATCACCACAAACGTGGTATAGGGTCGGAACATCCAGAGACCGGAAAATCTCTTTGGTATACTCGACGCTCAGCTCGAAGTTTTCCGTTGATATCTGAGAAGCAAGGGAGTCTCCCGCGCCGATAATATCCGCACCCGCCTCTACCTGCGCTTGGGCGAACTTCTTGTCGAATTCAGCGGAAAACCGGAATAAATGCTCAAGCAAAGATTTATCCCTGTAAAGCGCCTTCATAGCGTTGGTCGGACCGAAGATAGAACTCGCATCGGAAAGAGCTCCCTCAACCCAGCCTATAACCGTAACTTCAGGTCTTTGTTCCTTTAAAAGCTCAATTGCCCTAGTTCGTTGTCTACATCTTTCAGTCCCCGTCGGGTCCGGGACAGATAGCCCCTTTAGATCGTCCGAAGACTTTATCGGTGGATCTTTAACTACCGGCACCCCGTTCTCGGGGAAGAAGAGATCGCCTCCCAGGGCTTCGGCTAGTCTGTGGGCGTCACTTGAGACGTTTACGGCATCGTAGTCGAACTCCTCGAGACAGCGCAGCTGAGATTCAGCCATTGATTCGGGCTTTTTACAGTAATCCCGATAAGAAATATCGGCTATTTTTGCCGCGTACTGCATTACAAAAGGGATAACCGGAACCCTTCTCGGTCTTTGGTCGGAAAAAAGTTTGAATAGTTCTTTTTTACTTAGCAATCTGCTTCTTTAATATCAGTGGAATTTTTGTACCGGAGAGTGATTTCGCAGATAATAAATTAACCCACCACTTCGAGACCAGTGATCATCTCTTCGATCTCTTCCATGGTAGTATCTTCCTTGGTCAGGTCACCGACTTTTTCTCCATCTCTCAGCACCACTATTCTGTCAGCTACTTTGTAAATATGCCTGATGTTGTGGGTGATAAATACACTGGAATGGCCCTGTTTTTTCATTTCCGCAACAAAATCAAGAACGTTCCTCGATTCTTCCACGCCCAGGTTATTAGTCGGTTCATCCAGTATGATCAACTTAGCTTCAAAAAATATCCCCCTGGCAATGGCAATAGATTGGCGCTGCCCTCCTGAGAGGTTATTAACCTTGGCAGTCGGATCAATCGAAGTAAGGCCAACTTGCTGAAGCAACCTTACTGCCTGCTTGTTCATGTAGTCATCGTCCAGGCTGGGCAGGAAAGAGTTTTGTTTCAGGGGCTCTCGACCCAGAAAAAGATTTCTCGCCACCGACAGCTGACCCACTAGTGCCGCGTCCTGATATACCGTCTCAATCCCCGCATTAATTCCATCCTTAGTGTTGCTAAACTCTACCTCTTCTCCTTCGAACCATATCTTACCCGACGTTGGGTGCTGAGCTCCTGATAATATTTCTATTAGCGTAGACTTACCCGCTCCGTTATCGCCGACAAGTCCCACTATTTCCTCTTCACCTACGCTGAAGTCGACACCTTTTAAAGCTTCGACCTTTCCGTAAGTTTTTACGATATCCTTCATTTTAACCAGTTTTTGGGCCATACTAACTCACCCCTCCGCTCTGTTTTTCCAGATAAGCGTGGATTCCCATCATAGAAAGTATTGCCAACCCTACGAATATGTTATATGCAAGCCCGGGAACTCCCACCACAACTATTCCGTTTCGAATCGTCCGCAACAACAGCACGCCGAGAATTGTGCCAATCACTGTACCCCTACCACCAAACAGGGACGTACCGCCAATGACAGTCATGGCAATTACCTCAAGCTCGTAACCCGTTCCAGACACCGGATAAGCGGAGCCAATCCGGAAGGCGTCGATTATTCCAGCAAAGCCAGCCAGAACTGCCGTAGTCATAAAAAGTATGATTTTCACAGAATCAGTATTTATGCCTCGGGCTCGGGCAGCCTTCTCATTTCCACCCGTAGCCTTTATCCAGTTACCGAACCTCGTTTTATTCAACAAATAATAAGCCAAAGCTGCCAGACCGATAAACCAGAATAAAGAGACAATAATTTTAAAGTAAGTTCCCGGAAAATCTATCGAATAGGCCAGGGCTGACTTAAGGGGTGTTTTAGCCTGCCAAGAAGATTGAGGGAAGCCCTCGGAAATGTAAAGCCCGGTGCCTCGGACGACCAATTGCATACCTATGGTTACCAAAAAGGAGGAAATACCGATCTTTGTGACCAGAATTCCGTTCGTAAACCCAATCAGTGCAGCAATAGCAATTACGACAAAGAAGGCCATCTCTATTCCCATAAAGCCTTCATTCTTCAAAATAAACATCAGCACAGGAGTGAAGCCGAACAGGGCTCCAACGGACAGGTCAAATTCTCCCCCGGTAAGCAACAGGGTCATTCCCAGAGCAATAATTCCAATCTCGGGAATAAACTCTATCATGTTGGTTATGTTCAAGACCGACAGGAACGACGGGCTCAGGGAATAAAAAACTACTCCCAGGATGATCAAAAGTAATAGAGGACCGAGCTCCCTGTGGGCTGCAAATATTTCAATTACTTTGTTTTTCATAAATTAAATTCTGCTCCTTAAATTTGAAAATGGGTGATTTGACTCTTTTTGCCCCAAAAAGTTAGCCGTAGGCCGGTAGCCCGACCTACGGCTGAAATCTACTTACTTACTGCTGCGCAAGCTCGTAATAGGACTCCGCGCTATCCTGCTCGTAAAGAGCAACTGTCACTATATCGTATCCAATGGGCTTTCCTTGATGGGCCATGTTCAGCAAAGTGATCGGCATGTATCCCTGAGATTGGGGATATTGCCACGTGGCTGCCTGGACGTAGCCATCCATGACCTCTTTAGCCGTTTCTGCCGAGTTACCCCAGCCTACAACGGGGATATCTCCCGGCTCGAGGCCTGCCGCGTCAAACGCCTCTCTTATGTTACCCATTACCATGTCCCCCAGACCAATGATAGCATCGACTTTTTCCTTATGGGAACTCAGGTAGTTTTTCATGTTTTGCAGTGACTGGACCGGATCGTATTTGGCGTCAAAAACGTCGTACTCAATTCCCATCGGGTCAAATACGCTGGAGATACCTCTTGTCTCTTCCCTCTGGTAAGTCGCACCTGGTACTTCCACGGGCATCCAGACAAAGTCTCCTTCTTCAACTAAATCATTATCAACCAGGTAGTTTGCCCAGGATTTTCCTACTTCTACGTTATCCGCACCGACATAGGCGTCACGTCCTGTCGTGGGATCGTCAGCATTGAAGAATACCACGGGAATGCCTCTCTCCTTCGCCATCGCTACTTCGTCCTTTAATACTCCCTGATCGGGGCTACTGCTTGCTATTCCGTCAGCACCTGCAGCAATAGCGGACTTGAAAGCCTCCTGATGCGTCGAGAT
Source organism: uncultured Thermotogae bacterium (assembly GCA_964649445.1). Lineage (GTDB taxonomy): Bacteria > Bipolaricaulota > Bipolaricaulia > M55B111 > M55B111 > JAGXLP01. Next base: position 6,964 of record CAZYPS010000036.1, read on the forward strand.
ATCGTTCTGATGGAACGACGATTTTAAATTAACGTTAAGATCTTCTGCAGCCTGTTTGGCTCCTCTCAAAGCAAAAATCCAGATCGGATCACCGGATGATCCGTGAGAAATCCAGTAAAAAGTAGGTTTGTCGTCAGCCCCAATTGCTGCAGGGGCAACAAGTAGAGCTGTAAGCCCTACCACCAATAGAAAAACACCTAAAATTTTTGCCTTGCTTAACATAAAATTCCTCCCTTTTTTAAAAGAGTTAAAGATTTATAACGTAGACGAAGAAAATTATCAAATAAAACTTTGAATATTAATACTACTGATGTATATTTCATGTGTCATCCCATTTAACAAAGCTCTTTTATTATTAACCTCTTCATTGACCCTAAAACCAAACGTTATCTTTTCCCCAATTAAAGAAACTGCTTTTCGATATTCTCAGTTTAAATTTAAAAACAAAATATAGATATTGAAAGAGAAGACCTAGCTGAAGGTAAGAAAGATGCTTTTTTTAATGACTTGAATCCAGATTTTTTTCAATCAAGCAATAAATGTGAGTACTTTTCCGGGTTTACCGTAAGATTTCGGAAAGACTTGATACAGGCACCCCGAGCACAAGCCATTTCACTGTCACCCGGTGTAGTAACTTCTGGTCCGTCAGTACCAAGTTGTTCCCGGCGCAACTGGATAAATTCTTCCAGATTATTCATCACTGGATTGACCATTCGAGGAAATGCCAGAAGGTCCAATACTAAAAGGGAAGGGTTATAGAGAAATATTAGATCCCTCAGCTTATCGCTCAGAACCTCCGCAATCTCTCCGGTAGTACTGCCACTATTTTTCTCAGCAAGCTTTTGATTTACAAATGTTTCCAGACATTTGGAATTGCCACAGTTACACGTATCCTGTTCGAAATCAGTTCGAGGAACAGAGGTGTGGCCAAATTCGTTTGCAGAACCTATCGCACCCTGGAGGGTGTTGCCTAAATGAAACACGCTACCTCCTATTCTGACTGAGTAATCGGCTGATTTGCTTGGTCTGGCTGCAAGGTAAACAGCAACAACTCCAGGTTCTTCCAGCAAATCTCTTCGGTCAAGTTCGGCAAGCAGTTCGAGGTCTACATCGTTACCTATAACTACAGGTAAACCGAAAGCTTCTTCCATCGGTTCTGTCAAAGAGATATCCGGTGGGTTCTTCAACCTACTAAATGGTCTAAAATAACCTCCTTTGACCATTCCGGGTACGCCAACACCAATTCCAAGTATCGAATCGGTCGATATTTCCTGGTTATCCAAAAACCCTCCTACCTGATCTATTAGATTCCTTGACAAGTTTTCCTCTACATTTTCGAACTTTTCGTCCATGTAAACGAAGTCCGTTTTGCTCTTTACAAGCCTCATCGAAAGATCATAAACTGCAATACGAAGATCCGGAATTTCCAGGTCTACACCCAGCCAATAGTGCTCCTCACTCAATCCGTAAAGAGCAGGCTTCCTGCCTTTTGGTTGGTCTTTATGTCCCTTCAAATTAACCAACCCAAGCTCTTCCAGTTGAGAAATCGACTTCGTTACCGTTGGTTTACTTAGCCTTGCTCTATTGGCAAGCTGTTTAATGGTTGCTGGCGAGTGGACACCAAGAGATTTCAGTACATTTGCCCGACTGATTAGCTGATTTTGTTTATAATTTACTGAATTCTTTCGGGCATTCATACTCTTTTTATCTCCAATAGGGACAGAAAACTAAATCTCAAATCAAAATTAGACTTTTAAAAAAATTAACTCTTTTTTAAACGTTTTAAAATTTGACCAAGTGTTAAAAGTATAGACCCGTTGGCCGATTTTGACAAATATTTTAGAGGGTTCTTCGGCTAATATCTTAAATCGAGATATAAAAATATTACATTTGTCGCTAATCCAGTAATAACAAAAGAAATGACCATTAAAATGGAAACTCACGACTTAGTGATCACCAAGACTAAGGTTATATACATCAAATAAGGTTCAAGATTTAATTTGGCAGACAGTCCACGGTGAATTGTGACCGTTTTCCTGACCAAGAAAAGGAATGGAACAGACTTCACGATTTCAATTTCTTTAAGGTCTTGCCTGGTTTGGATTACTGATTTCTTATCTCATGGGCAACGCTTTGCTGATAACCAACCTCTGTGTAGCCTCGTCGGTAACTACTCTCCTTCAAGTAGATATTCCGAATTACGAGAAGCACTTTTCTTGCACTTTTAGTGTAGGTTCAATCTATTCAGTTTTAGATCAGACCGGACGAAGAGCGTGGTTCCAGAATTTAACTAACAAGTGGTTGCCAGCTTCCCGATCGGACACCAATTGATCAACCCAGCCCACAAACAACAATCATATTAAGCAAAATTGAAAAAAATCTAAAAGAGAAATTTTACAGGCATATGAGCTCAAAGAAGGAGGGGATTTGGTTTGACTAATTAATAGGGAAAGAACTTAAAGACCAAAGTGAAAAAAATTAGAGAAAGGCCCCCGCAGAGGGAGCCTTTCTCGGTTATTACTACTGAACAGTTACTATTCTACGGGATAGCCCGCTGCTTTCCAGTCCTTGATTCCACCCATATTGTACGCTTCAGTGTATCCGAAAGACTGCAGTACCGCAGCGGCATAAGCAGCTCTCGTCCCACCTTTGCAGTACACGTAAATGGTTGTATCCTTGTCGTCGGGTAGTTCGCCAAGTTTTTGAGCCAGGTTACTGAGCCTTATTGCCTTGGCACCCGGAATTTTGCCTTCTTCTACTTCACCGGGCGTTCGGACGTCCAGGATAAAGAGGTCCGACCTGACTTTTCTCTGCTTATTTACTTCTTCCTGACTTACAGTTAAAAATCCGTTCTCGTGAATGTCGTTCAAAAATTCGTCCGCAGCATCGACCACTGCGTCCTCTTGTGCCATCACTGCCATCGAGCCAGTGACCAATAAAGCGAGCGAAAGTGTAAGTACAACTAGAGCCTTCTTGTTAAACATAGGCACACCTCCAAATGTGCTTTTTTATTTATCAGAAACACTGTCCAACAAACAAAACATGCCAGGAATCCTGATTAATGGCCCTGGCCGGCCAATAGAAGCACAAATCTGATGCCCACGCCACCAAAAAGTGAAAAGACAGCAACTGCTTTTGTCACACAGCAAATCATTTTCTCTCGCTGGGTCTGAGACGTCATCCAGAGGACACCCAACATCGCTGGCAGACCGAATCCAAGCCCTATGGTCAACCACCAGATGAACCCGTATTTCTCGATCAGGTGGCTATACGCTTCCTGAACGGCAAGAGTCCCTCCGTATAATTCTCCTACGTAAAAACCGAAGAGAATAGCTGAAGCCACTGAGGCAATTGTCAGAAACCAGGCGGAAACTGTTCGCTCCACGTTAACTAGTTCCAGCAACCCCCCGGCCATCGCGATTGCTGACACTGAGAAAAAGGGGGCAAGGAGCATGGAACTCGCCAGCGGGATCGCTGCCATGCTCGAGGTCAGCATAGCCCCGGTGTAGGTCGTGACGGCTATAGAAAGGCCGATTGCACTCCAGTTAATCACGTTATTTGCCAGCCGGGATAATTCTAGATACCCGAAGTAGTCCGCAATGTATATCACAGTTACGAGCGAGGTCAATAAGAGAGCCCAGGAACCCCAGCTAATGGCGGCAGTTACTCTGAAGTTGAGAAACAGCCAGAAAGCCCGGAAGCCCCTGGTCAGGTCCAGCCAGAGGACCAGTAAATCCACTGCCAGAACAGGAAAAGCTATATAAGTGGCAACTTTCGCCAGCCGTTTTCTATTTATCAACCTGGAGAAGCCAGCTATTCCAACGAGTCCCCCGACCAGCGCTGAGAGGACGAAGTGTAAAGCTACCGGCCATTCCCAGATATGCTCCAAACCGTTTGCTACCGAAATTTCCATCAGGCGTTCACCTCCGCCAGTTTTTTATTGAGATAGTAGAATTTGGGATCGGTCCCTGCCGCTTCCTGTGGCACGGATACCTGATTGTCCCGAAGTTCTTTCCTTATCTCGCTGCCCGGATCGTCCAGGTCGCCAAATATTCTCGCCCCCGTCGGACAGGTATTTGCGCAGGCTGGATCCTTATCCTCTTTGACCCTGTGGGCACAGTAAGTACACTTTTCAGCGTACCCGTCATCCGGATTGATAAACCGGGCGTCGTAAGGGCAAGCTACCATACACGCCTTACAGCCTATGCACCTTGAGTAGTCGATCTTCACGAGGCCGTCATCATCCGTATAACTGGATCTCGTCGGACAGACGGAGACACATGGTGCATTACTGCAGTGCCTGCACTGGTCGTGCCTGAACTCAGTTTCTACGTCGGGGAAAGTCCCGCGCTCTTTTTCGTGCGTGGACAACCTGTAAGACCCATCTGGAACGTCGTTTTCAGCTTTGCAGGCAACGACACAGGCACCACAACCGACGCATTTCTTCAGATCCACCGCCATTGCGTAATTGCTCATTAGGTGCTACCTCCTTCTTCAGCTACCTTGACGTAATTGACGTTCATTCCAACCGAACCGGATATACCGTCCAGCTCGTAATCGCTCTGTAAGTCGATATCGCTCGCACCTTTTTCGTTCTGTTGCTCCATCTCAGGGGTTTCGTGACCAAAGCCGTGAACCATGTAAACGCAGTCTTTTCTGATCCGGTCCGTCTTTTTAACTTTGATAGATTTGGATCGTTTCCCGTCCTGGTTCTCAAGGACGACGTACTCTCCGTCTTTCAGCCCCAGCTCTTCCGCAGCATCCGAGTTGACCCAAACTTCGTTTTCCGGGTCGATATCCGCGAGCCAGGGATTGTTCTGAGTTCGAGAAAACGAATGGACTGAGGAACGTCCGTAAAGTAACCGGAAGTAGCCCTCGGGCGGCTCTTCTACCTCTTCGTAAGACGGCACGGGATCGAAACCGTTCTCCTTGAGCCGTTCCGAGTAAAGCTCTATCTTCCCGCTCGGAGTCCCGAACGGCGGTTCCTGGCCCTGAGACTCGTAATCCTTCAAATAAGGCTGGCTCAACTGCGGCTGTTTGACTATCCCCTTTTCCTTCATCTCCTCTACCGACAGCCCAAGAGGACTCAGTCGTTCGTTCAGGTATTCCTCGAAATTATCAAAGGGAAAGTATTCCCCTAACCCTAATCTTTCCCCGAGCTCTTTGGCTATCCACCAGCCTGGCTTGGTATTGTAAGTTGGTTCGACTGCCGGCTCTCTGAAGCTTATGAACGGGGTGGTTTTATGGTGCCCGATAAAGAAATCGTCGTAACGCTCGAGGTAGGTAGATTCAGGGAGCACCACGTCCGCCCACATCACGTGTTCCTGAGGTAGAATATCCACAGCCATGTAAAAGTCCAGGTTTTTCAGTGCCTGTTTCGTCCTATCCTTCTTCGGCGCGGAGTGGAAAATATTGTTTCCTGTCGCTACGAGCCCTTTGATCGGGTAGGGGTCTCCAGTTACGGCGGCTTCTATTACCTCGGGTACCGAGAGACTACCGTAAAGGAACTTCTCGCCCTTCTTGTCCGCTCTTTCTCTCACGTCTTCCGGCAGGTCGTCTTCGCCAAGAGCACCTCCTCCTCCGCCGCAGCCCCCGCCGGAGCTGTCCAGTTTCATCGAAGGGAAGGAATAATCCTCAATCCACGGGGAAGAGTTAAAATAAAACCCTCCTTTACGACCGTAATTACCAAGAAGTGTATTCAGGATGAACAGGGCTCGCATCCGCTGGGTATCGTTTCCGTACCAGGAGGCTTTTCTATTCGGCGGGACGACGGCGTGAGGTCTGTATCTTGCCATCTCCCGACCGACTTCTTCAATTGTACCTTTATCCAGATCAGTTATCTCTGCTGCCCATTCCGGGGTATAACCCTTCACGCGCTTTCTCAGCTCCTCGAACCCGGTGGAGTATTTTTCAACGTAATTCTTGTCGTATCGATCTTCCCTTATCAAAAGGTTGATCCAGGAGAGGAGCAGTGCCGTATCCGTACCGGGCTTGATCGGCAACCAGTAGTCCGACTTGCTCGCGGCTGTGGAATAACGCGGATCCACTACGGCGAGTCCCGCTCCGTCATCAAGAGCCCCGACAAACTCGTTCATCAGGGTATTGTGGGTATTTTCACCAATATGATTTCCAATCAGAGTAATAAATTCGGTATTTTCCCAATCAACCGGCATGTGCTCTCCAACCGGCAGGCCAAAAGTCAACTGCGAGGCTATCTCTCTCGAACCAAGACAGAGGGAGTGCGAGGGCGAGCCCGAGTTCGGACTTCCCCAGGCAGCCGCAATATGACTAAACCAGGAACCACTCGTACTGTGACTTAACCAGGCGATTGACTCCGGTCCGCCCCAGTCCTCGCTTACTTTCGAAAGCTTATCGGCGGCATAGTCAAGTGCTTCGGACCAGGTTGCTTTCCTGTAATCTCCTTCACCCCTTTCTCCGACGTTGATCAACGGCTGTTTCAATCTATCCGGGTTATACAGTTGCTGGACGCCAGCCTGACCTCGCGGACAGAGGTTGCCCTGACTCAACGGATCCTCTTCGTCCCCGTAGATCTTAGCAACCTTACCGTCGGCAACCTCGACTTTTATTCCGCAGTGCCAGTAACACATGTCACAATAACTGGATTTCGTCGCGGTATCTTTTTCCCACCAATGATTCGGCGCTGCCTCCGCATCAGCTTCCCGAAACTTCCCTGCGTCGTTCAAAGTAAGTGCACCAACGGTCGCAGCGGAGAGTTTAAGGAAATCCCGCCTGCTAAAATCGGTCATTTTACCCTCCCTTGTTTTTCTTCTTTATCAGTCACGATTTCTTTTACTACTTCTCTATCCTTCTTTAACCCCTGACTTGCCCAGCGTGCCAGGAGATCGTAAAACCAGTGTTCGGTCTTATTCCTGACATCGGCGAGAAACTCATCGTACCAGGGCGCAAAACATTCGTCGTAAAACTCTTTATGTTGGACTAATGACCTGAAATCATCTCTTTGTGAAAGTTTGTACAAGTATTCAAGTTCTGTGGAAAAGTGGTCGGGTAGGTCGGTATTTTCATCCGACTTTTCAAACCCTTCCCTGGAATATTTCTCGACAACCTTCTCTGTACTTTGACCCCGGACCTCACTGTCGATGTAGACGGAACCGTAGGGCTGAACCAAAGCCCCGCCAGCTTCTGCTATAAATAGCCTGACGTATTCAGTTTCCAGTTCCTCAAGGAGTTGACCCTGGTCCTTTCCCTGGAGCTTACTTTTTCCTTTTTCAATTTCCTTCCCCATGCCAATACCGTAGACACGGGAGGTTTCCATCATTCCTTCCAGAAAAGTTTTAATTCCAAACTGATCAAATATTTGTTCGTCGGGATAAGAAAATCCGAGCCAGACAAGCTTATAAAACACGGGTCTCCATCTCTTTATCTCGGAAATTTCCGATTCGGTACTGGGAATTTCAGCCACTGATTTACCAGAAGAACAGGATTTCATCGGAATAATCAGCCCTTAGAAGAATACTGCCCAATAAATTTTGGGACAGTTCATTATTCATTTTCGTCCTTGTGAGTACTTTCTCAAAACGAGAATATCAAAAAGCTGGATTAAAATCAAGGATGGTTTGGAAAATTTATCGTAGGACCTTTATAGGAATATATTACCGACTGATAGGTGATTATAGATTATAGCACTGACCTACGATTTAGAGAAGTTAGTGATTATTGGAACAAGCGTGAAGGTTAAAGGAGGAGATAATGGTCCTGGTTTCACCTGAGAGTTTTTACCCTTGGGAATCAATTGAAAGCTTGCTGGAGAGGTAGAAAAGAAGAATTAGTTGTTTTCCAGCTGGTAGACGAGCCGTCCGAGTTCGCTGGATAGATCCATCTGAACAACCTGAATTTCATCCGACATGTTTAAGCATATCCGGGTAAGATTGATAATCCCTCTGATCCCGCTTTCCACAAACTGGTCCGCTACTACCCTGGCATCCAAGTCGGAAACAGCCAGTATCCCAATTCGTATACCGCTTCCCTCCAGCGTGGACGGTAGTTCATCCAGCGGGCGGACCTTTACCCCCCTAACCGTGGTGCCTATCAGGGATTCATCTTCGTCAAATGCATGTACGATCCGAAAACCAGGGTGGTCAAAATCGATATGATCCAGGAGCGACTGACTAATATTCCCAATACCGGCTATCGCTAAATTCCAATCCTTGTCCATTCTCAAAATTGTCCTAATTTCCTGTACCAATTCCCTGAGGTCGTAACCAACTCCACGTGTTCCGAAATCCCCGAAGTAAGAAAGATCCTTTCTGAGTTGGCCGGAATTAACCGCAAGGAATTTCGCCAGTTCTTCCGAGGTCATGGTGTCCTCTCCCAGAACGATTAGTCGGTTGAAGCACCGAAGATAAAGAGGAAGCCTCCTGATTGTCTCAATCGGGAATTCTGGCCTATCCATTTTTTACAGCACTCCTTCAGTTCGCTTTAGTTTATAAAGATATTAATCGCAGGACTTGGATTTTCCAACCGAAGTTTCGACAATAATTTCAAAGTTAAACTATTTTTCAACCTATCCGAAAGTTCTTATTTGAAAATCACTTTTCCATTGAAAACTCCCTGCAACCCTGTGTAAACTCTAGGGATAATTAACAACCCATGGTGGTAAATGTGGAAATTATAAGAGAAGTTTCACAGGTAAGAACTAAATGGCTGGCTTCAATTTCCGAATTGAGACAGAGCGTCGGGTTAAAGAAAGGAGCCCTTATCAGTCTTGGGTTGGCACTACTCACAGGGTTATCGGCCCAGATAAGGCTGCCCATACCTTTTAGCCCGGTGCCGATAACCGGTCAGGTATTTGTCGTCCTGCTGCTCGGTTTTATCTTTGGCAAGAATATCGGACTGGGAAGCCAGCTGTTTTACATCGGATTAGGTGGAGCTGGAGTACCCTGGTTTACCGGGTTAAGCGGTGGACTTGCTGCTTTAGCCGGCCCAACTGGTGGCTACATTTTGGGATTCCTTCCAGCTGTCTATTTGATAGGTTGGTTAACAGAAAAGTTTGAGTTAAAAGGAATCTCAAGGCTCTTTCTCGCCGGACTTGCCGGACTGGGAGTAATTTACTTCTTCGGTAGCCTGCAGCTTTCACTGTTCCTGAATTCTGGGTTTAGAAGGACGATCTCTATGGGAGTTCTACCATTTGCCTGGATTGATCTCGTGAAGGTATTTCTGGTCTCACTAATAGTCAAAGAATTCAACCCGGCTAATTTCTAAAGTTTATTCGACAACATTTTGAGGTCTCTGGACCTGAAAGGTCCTAATACCACCTTCGACCTGGTCGGGGGTGGTTTTTATATCCAGCAGATCGTTTGAGTAGCTCACTGCTTTCTTAAACGGAGTTGCGAAGAGCCAAAAGGATGAATTTGATTTAGCTATCAACCTTTTTTCCAGACCTGGAATCCGTAATAGATCGAGTTAACCCCCACACCAACAAGCATCGTTACCGAGACGAAGATAAACGCGAACTTAAACGAGAAAAACTCTATCAAACCGCCCGCCAGGAAAGGGAGCGGTGCGGTTAAAGCGATCGTCGTTCCTCTAATTCCAGAATAGGTCGCCCGTTTCTCTTCGGGCGCTAATTGGAGCAGGTGCGTATTGAAGCCCACCATCCTCGCATTAATTGCCGACCCGGCGAGGACGAATACTGCCGAATAGTAAATCGGATTGAAGCCCGTTATACCGAGGGCAACCAAAGGCGTAAGTCCTGCAATGAGGAGACAGAGGAGAATTACCTTTTCCGGAGCTTTTTCAGCTACCCTGGCCCACAAAAAGTTTGAGACTGCTCCGCCGAATACCCGTGCCATAAGATAAATACCGATGAAACTTTCGGCGACGCCGGCTACCTCTTTAAAGTATACTACGTAATAGGGAATTATCATTATGTGAAATCCCGCCAGGACACGTGTAAAAAGAAATAACCTGAATTTACTATCCTGTTTGACTATACCCAGGACGTTCGAGAAGTAGTTACTCAGAGGTTTTCTTGATCCCGCTTCCTTCTTCGGTTCGCTGATCATCCAGAAGCCGACAAAACCAATCAACAGAGCCATGCCTGACAGGAGGAAGAGGACCCCGTAATTTCGCGGGAAGCCAAAATAAAAATCCTCCCCCAGAACGAACGAGACGACGGAACCCATGCCAAATGCCAGCAAACTCCCCGTAATTTGCCGGGTTGCGTAGAACCTGGCTCTGCGGCCCTCACTAATAGCTTTACCAATTACAGCCGTGTAGGCAACTCCTCCCAGGGACCCGGCAAGCGAGTAAATAAGCAGGAATACGAATAGCAGCGACAGAGTTAACCCGGGATCCGAGAGCCCTCTCCAGGTTAGGAAGAATCCAAAGAGAAACCAGATGAGAGCCCTGGTCAAAATCGCAATGTAAAGAAAAGGCTTTTTTCGCGATCTGGGCTCGACGTAATTTGAAAAAAGCAGCTGGGGCAAACGCCCCGTGCTGAAATAAATCGAGGGTAACAGCGCGATCAGGAAC
>CAZYPS010000037.1:0-17277 GCA_964649445.1 uncultured Thermotogae bacterium
AACGATTTTTGGCGAATTCGTAAAGATGCGGTTGCGATTGGAGAAACTTAAGTTCCGGATACTCTTCCATCAACTTCAACGTATTTGAGAACGTCCTGCCGGTCTTTCTTACGGTTTCACTCCAGGGCCAAAGCCAGGCAGTATCTATGTGGGCGTGACCTATAGTTTTCAGGTTATAATCACTCAGATCCGAGCAGCTTTCCTTGACGTCTTCGAGTTTGCTAAGTGCATCACGGGCTCCTTCGGCCAGCTCCTTATAGTTATCCGACTGGAAAGGGAAAACTTTTCTGGCTTCGTTTAGAGATTTCAGGATGTTGTCGTAGCGCGGTTTCCCCCCACCAATATCTTTTCGCAAATCATTAAGTAGTTTGACATTAAGATAAAGCTCTCTGACTTCCTGTATGATTGTATAAACTCCGCAGGCCTCTAGGGTAAATTCGTTGACGTCAAGTCCACCCCAGAGCGTAGTAGTTCCCGCTTCTACGAGTAAGTCAAACGACTCGGCCTGAGCGTTTTTGTTCAATAAAAGCTCTTCCCGCCCCTGATCAAAAGCCTGCCAGGGCTCCCCGTTCTTATAGCAAAGTGCCTCCAAGTTTGGCCTTCTCTGTTCGAGTTCCAGTTTAGGAGTCCCGGAAGGACGGGCTGAAAACTTGAGGTATGTGGGTTTACCTTCCATTTCTTCCGGTATGGAAAAGTCGAGGTTAAACCAGACGGAATCACCTACGGAAAGATCTGCTGGCAGTTCAGCACCAGATGTTAAATCCGCACCTGATTTCCCGGCACCGAGGCGGTTCTCTTCGCCCTTTTTTCTATTTCTCTCCCATCGAAAGCCGGTTTTGCATCGTCTAAACTGTTTATCTCTCACCGCTTCCGGTTCTAAAAAGCCTTGGTTTTTATAAAAACTTATCGTGCCGACTTTGTTAATATCTTTGTAAATACCTATTTGTAGATCCTTTAATAGATCCTCGGTCCTATCCGCTCGTTTTTCCATAGTCGATTTGAATTTATTCATAATGTAACCCCCAAAACATCATATCAGAAAAAACTTGAAATATTTGTCGTTCACGTTAATACGATCAGAGGTATACTCTGTGACATTAAAATAAATTTAACTTTTTGGTTCTGTACCACAAAGAGTGATGACACTCTAGTTGGTCGTGGTTTTACGTTCCAAAGTAAAACTCTCTGAAATAGGAGTCTAAAAAGTTATCTGGCTTTTGGGTAATTTTCGCTTATCGGTCTAACGTCGGCAGAAGGTGGAAGCAAAAATATTATGCTAGAATAGCGTTATATTTTCAATAAGGTATTTTTCGAGGAAAGACCCCCAGTAGTTTATTAAATATGTAATACTACTTGACAAGTATTCTTGCATTTCTATAATCAATGCAGTATAAGGTGGAGGCAAGGAGATTAAGAATAAGAAATTGGTAGAGTTAAAAAAAATAAACTACCAGTATAATCCAGATAAATTAGTTCTTCCGAGGAGTGTAACTTTTATTCTAAACCGTTTTTCAGTACTTCTGAAATTCTTACCAGGTTAAATATTAACTTAGAAGTGTGAGGTGATAGGTGGTAACTATAAATATTGGTATTAAAAGCTTTATTATACCGTTCGAATAATTGGTATTCTAAAAGGAGGAAACCATGAAAAAATTAACTATTGGCGTATTAGTTCTAAGTTTGGTCGTAGGGTTAGGATTATCTTTTTCTACTAAGTCTTATGCTCAGGACCAAGAAGAGATAACGCTGAAAGCCATTGGTGGCCTTTCGTCTCCTTATAAGCGTATAACTTTCTTCGGACCGGAAGACCCGGAAAAGGCGAAAAAAAACGTAAGCGAAAAACACTTTAATAGCTTCCCTCTTATAAGTTACAACCAGGCTAATCCAAATAAGAAGGTAAACCTCGACCTTTACATTCCAGCTTTTTCGGACTTAATGAAAGAGGAAATGCTGGCTCTAACCAGCAGAGAGTCCTACGACATAATGGTCATGGACCACATGTGGCTCGGCAAGTTTGCCGAAAGTGGGGGACTCGCAGACAAGTATTCCGAAGAATATAGACAGTGGGCAGAGGACTACGGCATGTTTGAGGGATTCAAAGATGGATCCACCTACGAAGGGAAATTCTACGGAATCTGGAGGTCCACCGATTCCAGGGCTCTCTGGGTCTGGAAGGATGTCCTCCATGCTGCCGGTTACACGATGGAAGACATCCGGACTGCTGAGGGTTTGCTCGAGGCACTCCCTGAAATCAATAAAACAGCAAAAGAAGAATTCGGTATGGACGGAGCCATGGAATACAACTTTGACGGTAAGAGTGCCGTAGGCTATTGGTACGGTTGGCTGTACCAGCTCGGAGGAAAAATACTCGAAAAGAACGAGGACGGGGAATGGAGAGCCGGATTTAACAATGAAGCAGGTTACAAAAGCCTGAATTACTTGAAGAAGTTGGATGAAGCCGGCGCAACTCTAAAGCGCACGTGGCAGTACAACCTGACGAACTTCCTGGATAGACGTTATGCAATGACCTTCGAAGGCGGCTGGAACGTAGCAGACCTGAATGCCCACTGGCCAGACAAAACGCCCGAAGAGATCCAGGTCGAAGTAGGTATGGTGCCTCAACCTACCTTTGAAGGTAAGGATATGAGGACTCTCTCAGGCGGCTTCATGATGGTAATACCGAAGGCTGCCAATCACGGCGATTTGACCCATGAAATAATGATGGAACACCTCTTCAGGAACGAAGATAATTACGCTCAAATGCTCCTTGATCAATCGAAGTTCCCGACAAATGAAAAGCTCTTCAACAACGAGAAATACCAAGAAGGTATGCTCGAAACGATGCCGGACGAATGGTATGACAAATTCCAAGAGGCCGTCGCCGGGGGAATACTGAGACCTTACGTACCCGAGTATTCTAGTATAGCACAGGAACTCTGGCTCGCTATGCAGAAAGTAATTGCCGAGAAAGCAACAGCAGAGGAAGCCCTGTCCACGGCGGCGAATAAAGTCAACAAAATGATGAAGGAAGACTAACCTCGCCAAATCGACAACCAATGGAAGCGGGGGCGGGCGATCCTGCTCCCGCTTCTTATTTTTTTAGCTACGGGGGTATTATATGAGAAGATATAGCGTATTAGTTCCTTTGATGTTTTTATTACCCGCGATGGGGATACTGTTTTTCTTACAGTTTTTCGTATGGTCGTGGAATCTGAATATCGCCTTGCATGACGTGACTCTGATGAACTTTCATCAGGAATGGGATTTTGTCGGGTTGCAAAATTTTATCAAGGTTTTTACTGACCCCTCAACCCTGGCATCCCTGAAAAACACAGCTATTTTTACTATCGGGAGCGTTACGCTGCAGATGTTTATTGGGACTTCAATTTCTTACTTTCTCTACAGAGCCGATAAAGCGGTTGAAAATTTCTTCAGACCCATTGTTATTATTCCCTGGTTAAGTTCAGTCGTGGTGGCGGCTTTTAGCTGGAGATTAATGGCAGCGAGAGATATCGGCTTCATTAACAGGATAATCGCTGCTCTCGGCTTTCAGAGGATTGATTTTTTGGGGGATGGCACTGCGGCGATGGCCCTGGTTATCCTTGCCAGTGTCTGGTGGGGAACTCCATTCGTAATACTGCTTTTGAGTTCAGGAATGACATCTATTTCTCCACAGCTGGTCGAAGTGGCGAAAATAGATGGAGCTTCTGAATGGATATTTTTCACTAGAGTTGCTCTACCTATTTTACTTCCATTTCTGGTGGTTGCACTGATTTTGACCACTGTTTGGGCGTTTAATCAGTTTTCCTTAATCCTATTGCTTACCAACGGAGGACCCATGAACGCTACAAAGGTATTCCCGCTGCATGGATACCAGGCGGCATTCGATCTGGGTGAGTTCTCTTACGGGTCAGCCGTAAGCCTTGGTGCCCTGGCTATGAATTTGATACTGGTATATATCTACATCAAAGTTTCCGGCGTTGAGTTCGCAAGTTAAGGGGGAACGATGAGCGAAAAAACGACTCGAATATTAATTCTTACTAGCTATGGGTTATTTACTTTGTTACCTATATACTGGACATTCAACTTGTCCATACAGCAGGACGTAAGCTTTCCACCCTCGTACGTTCCTGATGATCTATCCATTTCAAGTTACGTGGATCTGTTAACTACTTCCGGTATAGTTACCAGTATACTGAACTCTTTGATGGTGGCAACTCTTTCTGCATTCATCTCAATAGTGATTTGCTCAATGGCGGGTTACGTCTTTTCCCAGTTGAAGATGCCCGGTAAGAAGTTTTTCTTCGGGGCGGTTCTTATCACACTTTTACTTCCTCCAACTCTAAACATTATCCCCATGTACTCGGTGTTTGGCAGACTGGGGTGGTTGAATAGCCGACTGGCAATTATATTCATATATCAACTATCGAACATGCCATTAAACACTTTTCTGTTCACCAATTACTTTGATACAGTGGAAGAACCGGTTGTCGAGGCAGCGATAGTCGACGGGGCAGGACCGATTAAAAGGTTTTACAAGATTTTCCTCCCGCTATCCAAGCCAGCTCTGATAGCAGGATTTCTTTTCGCATTCCGATTTTCGTGGATGGAATACTTGTATGGAGCAACTTTTATAAAGCAACCCGCGAAGAGGCTTTTCCCTGCTGCGTTAAAGGTGGCTGTACGTAGTACTCAGTACAGCGTCGATTATGGAGTAATGACCTCCGGGGGTATTCTTTTGCTGGTCCCCACGCTGATGATATTGATATTCGGGCAAAAATATCTCGAAGCAGGACTTCAGCTTGGCGGAACGGATTAAATGTCAACCGTAAGGGGTAATTAACGGTGTCAGCCGGATTAGGGATTTTTGACTTCATTTCCGGATAGGTAAATTTGCATATAATAACCGACCTAAAAGAACCCTTTGAGATCTACTTCAAGAATTTTATCCGGCTGACTATACCCTATCTCTTCCTGGTGGGGGGATATATCGCTTCGGTCAGGTTTGTTCCTTTTTCAAACACGGTTTTGCTGGGTACATTTTTATTCTGTTTCGGGTTTTTGGCCTTAATAATTGTAAGTCTCACTGTCGTAGATGTATGGGGTGCTGCAAGCGGGTATAATTTTGGACTCGGGGATAATGCCCTCTACATTTTAAAGAACCTCCCCGGACTTCTTTCTTCAGTGATCTTAATTACTCCAGTCGGTTTTCTGATTTTATACCTATTTCTAAATTTCTTCAGTTTTTATCTATTTATCCCCCTTGCCTTCTACCCCTTTTTCTTCATCTATTTGTTGCCCATCGTTCTCCTAACAGAAAGGGGTATACTTGAAGGGGTCAGGAGATCCTTTGATATGGCATGGAAAAACTTTAAACGGACTGCCATAATCACTTTTATTCCAGCAATAATCATTGGCTACATTTCGTCTTTTTTTCTTTATGAAATAGTATTTCTTTTTTTGCTCCCGATCTGGGTGGTGTTAATTACTAGTAATTTCTGTAGGATTTCCGAATGCAAAGCCTCTACAGGCTATTTTACTTCTATAAACCAGAAAGATTGAAGGGTGGGTACAAGATGAAAGTTGAACACTTCCTCTCCTCATTTTGTCATTCTTCCAGCACTGGTTGTCGACTTTTAAGTCCTGGTTGGGAATTGGGTCCACTTTACCACCAACCAGTACTTACACTACCCCTGCGGGAAATTTTCCGTTAGAAGTATTGGTTGCTTTTAAAAGTAGAGGCGACCCCCCATTTTCTGTTCGAGAGGATTGCTTTGCCTAAGGGATGAGACTCCTTTAACGATTTAATTTCTTTGCTGTAACCGATTTATTGGAAGACATTATAAATAGTGGATGGTGTGTGTTATTAAGCTGCTTATTTTGATAAATAATTTTTTGCTCTTCAGGGGAATAAATGTTCTTCGAATCGGAGTTAGAAGGGAGGATTGCAAGTTAGTAGAATTTCCTCACGAAATATTTGGGCTTTGGATCTTCTTTGTGATAATCTCCGAAGGTTTTTATTTACAAAATAGACAACATGCTTGCCCGATGACATGTTTGCGAAAGAGACGTAGTCTTTGGACCGGTCCAATGCCAGGAAAACTACCTTTGCAAGTGCAATTTAAGTCCTCTAAAATAATAAAAAGTTGTTTGACAAATTATAGGAATACAGCGTAAATGATAATACTTTTTCTTTTAATTTTATCTAACAGGTCGAAATACTATTTTTTCGAAGCTCACAGTGGTGGGTAAGTCAAGTTTGACGAAAATCTTTGGTCCAATACTTGCTCTATAAATCATCTGAATAAAAATAGGTAACGTAAGAGTCTCACTTTATAATTAGCTTAACCGGGAGTGGTGAGGTTAAATAAATTATGAGCAATATCAAGTTGGGTATTATTGGTACTGGTATAGCAGCTCGCCAGTTGCACTGGCCGGCACTGAAACAGCTAAAGGACAAATACGAGATCGTAGCACTAGCAAACAGGACGAAAAGTAAGGCGGTTAAATTTGCTAAAAAAATCGGTCTAGCCAAGGAGAACGTTTATCAAGACTACGAAGAATTGCTGGATCGTAGTGACGTAGAAGCAGTAGATCTAGCGCTTCCTCCGAGAATGAACTACGAGGTTGCCTCAAAAGCTGCCAGTCAGGGTAAGGACGTTATCTGTGAGAAGCCAATTTCAACTTCTTTAGAGGATGCGGAAAAGATGCTGGAGCTTCGGGAAGAATACGGGATACAGTTATTTGTAGCGGAGAATTTTAGATACGAAGACACTATTCAGTTTGCCAGGAACCTTCTCTCAAAGGAATCCAGCGCGAATCCCTTTTTAATGACCTATCAATGGATGCAACCTGTGGGAAAGGATGACGAAATAGCGAGCCGGCCATGGCGGGAAAATCCCGAGCACGCCTCTGGTTTCCTTCTCGATCATGGCGTTCACATGATTGACGTGGTCCGCTACCTTATGGGGGAGATAGATCTTGTTCATACTTTTGGGCTGGATCTGAAGGAACACCTTGGTGGTATGGATACTGCAATATTCAACCTGAAACTTGAATCGGGCGATCTATGTTCGGTAAATTGGTCTTTTGCATCAGCTTCCGAACGGACTGGCCGTATCCAACTGTGGACTCCGGAAGAAACGTTAATCGTGAGTCCCAATGAAGTAAGCCGACACCAGGATGGAAAATTCCATACGCTATTTGAATCCGGGGAGCGTTCCAGTTTCTATAGAGAATTTGAAGATTTCTATTATGCATTAAGAGAGGATAAAGAACCTGAGATGCGGGCTAAAGATGCATACCGCGATTTGTGCTCCGTGGTGGCTGCATCAGAATCGGCTTTTGAGAACAAAATCCAAGAAGTAGAGAATATAGTGCAAAGGTGATTAAAACCATGAGACTTGAAGATCAAGTAGCCATAGTAACTGGCGGTGCATCCGGTCAGGGCAGGGCGATATCTAAATTATTTGCTGAAGAAGGTGCCGAGGTAGCAGTAGCGGATATCGATGAAGAAGGTATCCAGGAAACCATTAACCAGGCCAGTAATCGTGAGAGAGTGTCTAGCCACGACTTAATTGGCATGCCTACGGACGTAAGTAAGGAAGAAGAGGTTAAAGAATTAACCGAGCGTACCGTAAATGAATTTGGCAAAGTAGATATATTGGTTAATAGTGCCGGGACACTTGCGCCTCCCGATAAGAAAGCTCATGAGCTTTCAGTTGAAGGGTGGACCCGTACTTTAGATGTAAACCTTTCTGGTCCATGGCTGTGTATCAAACATGCAGTTCCGTACATGAAAAAGGCAGGTGGGGGAAAAGTAGTAAACGTAGCTTCAACTGCAGGCATGCGCCCTTTCCCGGGTGCGTCTCCTTATTGCATCTCAAAAGCCGGGCTTTTGATGCTGACTAAAACATCCGCTCTGGAATATGTTGATGATGACATTCGTGTCACCGCTGTTGTGCCAGGGCATATAGATACAGCAATGATGGATCAGGTGATAGAAGACATGAAGGAGTCAGGCGTGGAGAATGCCGAAAAGCAAGTTCGGACGGAGAGCAATCCAATGGGTAGACTCGGTACTCCGAAAGAGGTCGCAAAGATAACTCTATTCCTGGCGAGCGATGCTTCGTCCTTTGTAACGGGCTCCTTTGTGTTGGCCGACGGTGGTTATATGGCCGGATAGTGATCTGTTTTTTAAAATATAACGAGAATTCTCGGGCAGTTCCTAAGCCCGGGAATTCTCAGTTATGATTGGGGTGAGGGTCTGGCAAAAATGGACCCTGGAAGGGTCAGGTTTGGGTAAGTAAGTCAGAAAAATTTTATTCAGACCCCTTGTTAGCCGCTAAAAAAAAGCGAGGCAAAATTAAATTCTATCATCCGTAAAGAACGCTCAAAATTGTACTGACACTTGGGTATATCTTCTCTTCAGGTACGTCTTCAGTTATCCCAAGTATCACGTTCTCGGCATTGCCGATTTTCCCCATCAATTTCTTTGTACATTCGACTATTTCTCTTTTTGGTTTTATCAAAACGGATGCCGGGTAATTCATCCAGATTACTTTATCGTCCCAGAGATCAAGAGCAGTCTCTACTTTCAAATCCCCGTCCGGGGGTGGAGTAAAAGCTTCTACTACTGGAAGCCGGCTATTCGCAATTTCTTCGGACAGGTCGTTCAATTTTCCATCCATATGTACAATGGTTTTCTTCCCAGTTTGAGCAAGGATATCGTCATATTTTTTGTAAGCTGGCATGCAATATTTCTTAAAACGGTCTTTACCTATCATTGGAGCGGTAATATTGTCATCTATATGAACTAGCTTGGCCTTTGATTCAGCGATAGTGTTGATTAACTCAAGGTGTTTTTCTTGTAAAGTTTCCAGGAAAGACACTACTACTTCCTTTTCCTTGTGAAGATCATAACTTAACTTTTCTATGCCCGTATATTCCACAAAGGCCCTTTGATAAGGTGTCTTTTTTCCTCTCACGAAGTATACTCCATCTTCACCTAATCTTTTTCGGCCTCGGCTGTACTTTTCGAAATTAGGGACGTATTGCCTTTCCTTAAGAGTCTTTTCAACCACTCTATAGTCCTGGTCGTCTTCAATAAAATGCTCGACGATAAACTCACTCTGATGTCCGGGTTCAATCCTGGACCTCTTTGTGACCTTGCCATGGCAATTTTCCCAGGTTTCCTTTATAGTGAGTTTTGACCCCCTGAATTCCTTTGACCTACTTATTCTAGTATTTGGGTTGATCTCTTCGTGGATATACTGGGATGGGATTACAGCTAAACCCTGGTCTCGAAGTTCACGCTCTTCCTGACCATAGGGGAGCAGAAACTTGTACATTGTGAATGGAGTTCTATCCGTTTTTTTTCCTTTTAGCTTATCCCAAATTAACTTTCTTTTGTTGAACAAAACTCCCCCTTTCCTATTCATCTATCAAGGGCCGTAAAATTGGGAGTTAGCTAATAGTATAAGGATGTCGGAGAATACGGATTTATTTCCCCGACATCCCTCCCGGTCTCAAACTACGTAATCTGTTAATCCAGAGTTAAACCAAGGTCAGAGATCTCTTCCACGACCTCATCGTACTTCCTCTTCCATTCTTCGTCTGGCTGGTGATTTTCAAGATCGTAACATTCCTTGAAGCTCTTTCCGTCGGAGGGGTTATCGAGGCCGTTCTCGTACTTTGGTATGATTTCTTTGGCAATCTCGTTTGCGTCCGAACGGCTCATCCCGGCTGCAGATTTAAAGACCTTTCCCGCAAATTCAATTTCCAGCGGGGTTAAGTGGTTGGTTAACCTTCCACCGGCTGATCGAGTTCCCGTACAGGAAGTGGCTCCGGAGACCGCTAGATTCATCATTCCTACTGCAGTTTCGTAGAGTAAAGCCTTCGTTGAAGGACCGTTAACCTGGTTTAACACTGAATTAAGGGCAAGGTGGGTGTTTCTACTCAGGGCCTGAAAAGTGAGTCCAAGGGACCACTGGTTTTTGCCGTCAGTATTGCCCATGTAATGCATATCGAGCGGGAAGCAGGCACCGTTTGAGGCCTGGTATACAGTGTACAACAAAAGGCTATTGGCTATTGCTGCCACGGTGGTGCCTTCCGGACCTCCAGCATAACCTCCTAACATTACCCAGGAACCCGCGTATATATTTTCTCCTCCGGCATTGTAAGTTTGGGCTAGTTTAAAAAGGGACTCGTATGAAGTTTTGACCCCCGCCGGTGAAAGTATTAAGGAAATATCTTTGTCCGGATTGTATCCGTTGGGTATACCAAAACCGCCTAAAAACCCGTATTCCGTAGTTGAACTGCCTACGGCAAATAGTCCGAGACCTTCTCTTCCAGCTCGCTCAAGTCCTTCTTTCATTAATTCGGCCTGGTACTTTCCCGATAGCAGTTCATGGGGCACCCCTGATTTCAATTCTCTCCCCCAGACTGTTTCCAGCGAAGGGCCTTCCATAACGTCTACTTCGTCCACACTGGCAATCGCTTCAACCATAGGGACGAAGTCTTCCTCGCTAACCACTATGCTTAACGGTGCTATCATTTTTGGCTGAACTTCGTCCTCGGTATCTCTGGTCTTAAACTCTACTTCCTCTTTGCCCTCGCCAAGGTTAAAGCTTGCTGGTGCTTCATCAATACGCTCCAGGATTTCGTCTTCCGAAAAATCGACGACCCTGTGGGTATCAGTGCAGAGCATCCCCAGTTCTTCGGCAGCAGCGAGACCAGCTTCGAAATAACGATCAGCAAGTTCATCATCCTGGTTTATCGGGTTACCTGGATCGCAGGTACCTTTAAGGTCGTATTCCCTTACGATCTCCATTATTGTCTGGGGCATAATGCGATTGTTCCACTTCTTTTCTTTCACTACTTTTCCTGTATTGGTCCTGTCAAGTACTTCTAACATCCAATTTTTATCGATAGACATATTAATCCTCCTCACTGACAAAATCTTCTGAAGGCTTCGAAGGTAATTCCAGTGCTTGCTCACATGCTTTTACTGCACCTGCCGCATTCTTAGCCCAGATGTCAGCCCCCATATCCTGGGCCATTTCTTTCGAGACAGGTCCACCCCCAACAGCTATATAAAATTCTTCTCTTTTATCCATATCCTCGAGTAAGTTAATTACTTCTTTTTGGTAAGGGATAGAAGTAGTCATTAAAGCAGATAAGCCGATGATATCTGCGCCCATTTCTTCGGCTTTATCGATGATATCCATTGAAGGAATATCCGTACCGATATTTTCCACCTCGAAGCCGGATATATCCAGCATTATGTCAACAAGGTTTTTACCGACGTCGTGTATATCACCTTTTACTGCAGCTATGAGTACCTTACTGGTTTCTGATGCGTCCTTTTCTTCTAAATGTGGTTTAAGAATGTCCATTGCCCCTTGCATTGCCTCTGCTCCCCAGGTAAGTTCGGGTAAATATATCTCTCCTTCCTGAAACCGGTCCCCCACCTCTCTTATTGCTTCGGTGGCAGCCTCTATTGCTTCAAGGATATCCCTATCCTCATCAACCACTTTTTGAGCTGCCTTTTCTGCAGCGTCCTGGTCCATCTCTTTCACGGCTTCCTTCAGGTTTACCAATACTTGATCTTCCGGCATACTTTTCCTCCTTATGTTTGTAAAGCTGTCATACAATTATTAATGTGGCCATTATTTTACCTAAGTTAGAGAATACGTGCAACAAAAAACAGAGTTCTTGCTTCGCTTTCGCTTATACAAATTGACTTTTAATCCTGTAAAAATTTGTTAAGTGCGTTGTTTATATATCTTCAATGAAACTGCCCAGTTCTAATTCCTCGAGTTTGGCGGGTTTAGGTATTCCGTCCTGGGTCCAGCCCCTCAATTCGTAGTACCGATCGAGCATCGATTCTAGATCCACCTCCAATCCTTCTTCTAACGGTTCGCCGGTGTCCATATCGTATATGGACATCTTCTCTTCCAGTATTCTCTTGGGTAATTGATCGTCCGATCTATCTATACCATGACGGTGGTTATACATCCGTTCTAGATTTACAATTCTTTCTCCTGCCTCGATCAGAGCCCTTCCGTCAAGTTCAAATTCTTCAAACGTACTGAGCCCTCCTGCAAGATCCTCGGGATAAAGGGCAAAGTTCTCGGTTGTTGAAAACTTGCAGACACCCAGGGCATCGGATATCGCATTATAAGCTTCAGTAAAGACGATCATATCGGGCTTGCAGGTCTCATCCACGTGATCGAGTACTTCCGGCATACAATCGGAGAAGAAGCTTTCCCCGACTTCTTCGTTGTTGGTTAAGTCTATCGTAGGTAAGGCGTAAAGATGGTCCGCGCCCCTATTGGAAGTAGAATGAGCCAAACCGTAGGATTTACAAACTCTCGGTTCCTGTCTGGGCATCTCCATTCCTTTTACGTGCATAGCGTAGTAGGGGGCGCCATCACCTATTGTATTTGCGGCCTCTTTTACTCCCTCTGCCAGTGTTTTACCCAGACCCTGCCGATGAGAAATATCCTGAATTAACTGGATGATAGTTTCGCTATCCCCCCATTCGAGGCTTAAATCCTCGCTATCCAGTAAACCATTTTCGTGGCATTCCATTGCAAAAGCGATAACTACTCCTGTAGAGATAGTATCTATCCCCAGGCGATTGCATAAGAGGTTTCCATGAATAATGGACTCTAGATCGCCGTTCCCCACCAATGGTCCCAGGGAATCCATTGTTTCGTACTCGGGTCCCTCGACTTCACCCTTATATTTTCCTTTATCCACTTTGGAGTGACGAGAACAGGCAATTGGGCAGGAATAACAGCTCGATTTTTTCGTAACGTGTTCATCGAGGCTTTTTGCGTCTATCTGATCAGCGTCTTTAAACTGGGCGTATTGATGATTTCTCGTGGGTAAATCTCCCCGAACGTTTTTGGGCCCTATTAAGTGAGCAGTCCCCCATTTTCTGAGAGATTTTGAGCCTGGGTGCTGTCCGACTTTTTGCATCATCCGTTTTGCAATATCCTCGAATTCAGAGCTATAGTCGACGTCACCTTTGCCTCGTACGGCAACGGCTTTCAAATTTTTAGAGCCCATAACGGCTCCTAATCCACAACGAGCTGCGGTTCGGCTATAATCGTTAACTATGGAAGAAAATTTAACCAGGTTCTCTCCGGCGGGTCCAATAGACGCGACTTTTACTCCGGAGAACCTTTTTTTAAGTTCATCCTCGACTTCTTTAGTAGTCATGCCCCAGTATTCTTCAGCCGGGATCAATTGGATATCCTGGTCGTCTATAAATAAAACCTGTGGTGCGGAGGATTCACTTGAGAAAACAAGCGCGTCGAAGCCAGCTTTTTTTAACTCCGGCCCAAAATATCCGGAAGAATTGGAATATCCATATATTCCCGTTAAAGGGGATTTTCCCGTAACGGTGTATCGAGCAGAAGTTGGCCAGGGGGTTCCGGTTAGAGGGCCTGTCGAAAATATGAGCAGGTTCTCGGGGTCCAAAGGGTCCACTTCGGGTCCGACGCGGTCGTAGAGTATTTTTGCTGCATATCCTCTGCTTCCTAAAAATTTCGAATATAGTTCCTTTTCAGTCTGCTTAACCTTTACCTGGTTTTTCGAAAGGTTAATTTCTGCGGTTAGTCCCATCGTTGATCCTCCTTTGGGTTGATCTCATTCTCTATTTATGCGTTAAAGCCTCGGTAGGACACACCGATACACAAAGCCCGCAATGCCTACATCTTTCGTTACTAAGCTCCATTACCTTATCTTTTAGGCTTCGAGCATCATACGAGCAAACGGTTACACATCTACCACAGTTTATGCATTTATTTTTATCGAATTTGAACGATAACTTATTTGAATGTTCCTTACCGGTTAAGTTCTTCAAAGCTACTCCAGTTACGTTAGATGGGGATTCATACCCCATGGAGTCCAGCAAATCCTCCATATCATGTTGAAGGGTTGTAAAGTGCTCTAGGCCTCTCAAAATTGGTGCAGAACAAAGCCCTGTGGCAGTAGCGCCGGCCATCAACGCTTCCATTGCGTCTTCTGCAGAAGTTATTCCTCCAGTAGCGATGATGGGTTTTTCGGTCGAACTCGCAATTTGGGCAACGTATTTTAGCATGAGGGGTTTGATTGCTTCTCCGCTGAGCCACCCAGTACCGTTTTCACTACCCAGCAGTGGGCTCTCTTCTTCGATATCGATCCTCAGGACCGGTCCCAGGGAATCCATTACTGTAACTCCACTTCCCCCGGTCTCAAGTGCTTCCAGGGCAGTCTCGACCGGAGAATCCCAGTTCGGACTGACCTTAACGAGGACGGGCTTATTCGTAATTGATCGGGCCTTTTCCACCATAGGCAAGAGGGTATCCCTGTCGTAAGAAACGAGTTCAAACCCGTCGACTCCAGCTTTTTCAACTGGCCCTAAGTAGCTTTCTACTTCCGCGGCAGTGTGACCTATGCTTGCAATCAACATTGCGGAAATATCATTTACCCTGGGTATTTCTTCTTCGATCCAGCGTTCAGGAGGGAGGTCAGACCATTTTTCTGCATTCATCAAGGTGTTGTCGTTCGACTCAACGATATGAGGGGTAGGGTTTTCCGCGGCTTTCTGGCGAATGGTTTTGGTCACTATGGCCCCTGCTCCGGCCTGGTCGGCCTTGATAATGCCCTTTGCGCTATAGCTTAAAGGGCCAGAAGCTAAAACGAACGGGTTCTTTAAAGTATTCCCGAAGAGAGAAACTTCTAAATTCATTAAAATATCACCTTTTCCAGAGTTTAGAGGCTGCTTCGTTTAGTTCCCTTCTGGCCGATTCTAAATCAACAGAAGAGTAAGTGAATTCACCGTTTCTTATTACTGAATTTCCATTGATAAACACGTCTCTAACGTTTTTGGGATTCCGCCTCAGAATTAACTGTTCGTAGTAATTGTGGTCCCGAAACGGAGTTTCGAAGTCCGTATCAAGAGCAATTACGTCAGCACGATACCCTTTTTTCAAACACCCCAACTTTTCTAACCCAAGAGCTTTTGCACCGTTAACCGTTGCCAAATGCAAAACCTTTCTGGCGGGCATTACGTCGGGTGTTTCAAGGTTTCCCTTGTGGATCAAGAAAGCGGCGCGCATGACTTCAAAAAAATTGTTAATGTATCCGTCGGTACCTAAAGAAACGTTTATCCCTTCGTTAAGTAAATCAGGAACAGGAGCTATGCCCCCGCCGACCTCACAGTTAGACAGCGGAACGTGCGCGAGGTTGACTTCTTTTTCCTTTAAGGTCTGGATTTCTTCCTCACTTAGCTTGACTCCCTGGGAGGCCAAAACGTGGTTATCCAGGAGCCCCAATTCTCGATAAAGCTGTGCGGGGGTTAGGTCATATTTTTCTTTACATACTTTGGGCTCATAGCTGCTTTCATTCAGGTGCATTTGGACTGCAAGTCCGTTTTCTTTGCTCAAAGAGGATGCTTTTTGAATAAATTCCGGGGAGCAGGTAAATGTAGTGTGGATGCACATCGTGCCCGAAATGAGAGGATTGTTTTCCTGTTCGAGAGAAAAATCTACGTTTTCTTTGAGCCCTTTATCTCCATTGGACCTGCTTATTCTTTCCGAAGCCTCGAAGGACAGCACTGCCCTCACGTTCAACTGTTCTAACACTTCTGCCTGAGTTGTGAGCGCTCCGGGGAGGGCATTTGGAGCTTCCATTACGTTACAAAAAGTGGTAACTCCACTATCGATAAGCTCTAGAGCAGCGGCCCTGGTACTAATTTCAATTAACCTGTGGTCTATTTGGTTCTCCACTTTGGGCCACCAGAATTTTTCGAGAAAGTCCTTGAAGCTGCCAATTTCTGGAGTCTCTATTCCATGGGACAGAATTCCGTAAGAATGCATGTGAGTGTTGATAAACCCGGGAGAGAGGACCTTATCCCTAAGATCTATAACTTTAGCCTCTGGATACTTTTCCTGAAGTTTCCTGTTGTCAGCCACTTGCCTGATCACTCCATCCTCGATCGCTACCCCGGACTCTTTTTTGAGATGATCCTGACGAGGATTTATTAAATAATTACCAAGTAATAATTTCATTTTACACCGTTTAAGTTATAAATTTTCTTTAATAACCCCCAATTCAGCCGGCGGTACTGAATGTAAAAATATGTAAAAAAGTTAAAAACGCTCTGGCAAATCCAACTTTCAACCCGGCCGGGGACAAATACGATGGTAAACGACTTCCGTGTTTAAGGTGAATAACCGATTTGGAACCTTCAATATATCGACGAAGTTCCCCTCTGGGCAAACTCACCGCCCCCAGTCTTATCGACATGTTCTCCCTCTGAAATCAAAACCTTCCCCTTACTTATAACCGTCCTGGGCCAGCCTTCCACCTGAAGACCCTCATAAGGGGACCAGTCAACATTTTCATGAAGGTTTTCGGGCGTTATTTCTCGATTAACCTGAGGATCAAAGACCACTATGTCGGCATCGTATCCCGGTTCCAGTAGGCCTTTCTTTTCCAGGCCAAAAATTCTAGCGGGTCGGGTTGAGGTAACGCTTACCCATTTCTCCAGGGAAATTCTCCCACTTTTCACCCCGGCATTATAAATGAAACTTAACCTCCCTTCTATTGAAGGAAGTCCCCCAGGTACTTGAGTAAAGTCATTACCGTTAAGCTTTTCTGCTTCCGTAAAAGGAGCGTGATCCGTGGCTACCACATGCAGGGCCCCAGAGTCTAAGCTTTGCCAGAGGGCTTTTTGGTCCTCAGCTTCTCTTAAAGGAGGAGAGCAAATATACTTTTCTCCCCCTGGTTGCTCAAGTAGCTTTTTGTCCAGAAGTAAGTATTGAGGACAGGTTTCACCGTATATACCGTCCCCGTTTTCCCTTGCCCTTTGTATTTTATGAACGGATTCTTTCGCCGAAACGTGTACTACATACAGTGGGGAATCAGCCAGGTTGGCTATATCAATTGCCCTGCTTACTGCTTCGGCTTCCTGTAAAGGGGGTTTGGACGCGGCATGAAATTTTGGTTCAAACTTGCCTTCTTCCAGTTTTTCAGCCTGGAGGGCCCTCGACAGAGGACCGTTTTCAGAGTGAATTATTGGTAACGCCTCTAAAGAGCCCAATGTTTTTAGTACTTGGTAAAGCTGATCGTCCTTTAGCCTCAAACCTTCGTAAGCCTGATATAACTTAAAACTGGTAACTCCACTATCCATCAAATCAATTATTTCCCGCTCATTTATCCCCCGCCTCGCATGCCAGCTGGGAATCGTCATATGGAAGCTATAGTCCAACTGCGCTTCGT
>CAZYPS010000038.1:0-17183 GCA_964649445.1 uncultured Thermotogae bacterium
CAATCCGGCGAGTTCCTGGAGATCGCTGGCGTGAGTCCCGCTAAAGGGCTCATCCAGTAACAACAACTTTGGATCCGTAGCTACCGCAATTGCCAGCTCCAGCCTCTGCCTATAGCCATAAGACAGATTACAGGCCAGAGTTTCTTCGTAATTTCCCAGATTAGTGATTTCCAGAATCCATCTCAGGGGCGATCCACTTCCCTTAAAAGCACCACCCCCTCCAGAGGGGGGCTCAAACAGGTTTCTATCTCTGGCCGGATACCGACCGGTAAGCACGTTTTCCCGGACCGTCAATCCTGGGAAAACCCGGCTCTCCTGGAAAGTTCGAGTGATACCAACCCGAACTCGCCTGGAAACGGACCAGTCAGTGATGTCGTTTTCCTCAAAATAAACTTCACCCGAGGAAGGAGAAATAAAACCACTGATCATGTTAAATAAAGTCGTTTTTCCGGCACCGTTTGGCCCGGCAAGACCAACTACCGTACCTCTATCAACTTCGAGATTGACGTCCGCAACTGCCTGCAGTCCATCGAAATTCCGACTCAAACCTTTAACTTCGAGGATTTTATTCATGAGAAACTTCCTCCCCCTCGGATCCGCGGACTTCTGCATCCTCAGCCTTTCCGTGACCTAACGTCTCTACGAACCTTCCAGGAAGCACTATTGAAAGTCCTTTCCGGAAAATTCCGGAGATTCCCCTGGGGAAGTAGAGCAAAGTCAATATCAGTATACCGCTGAAAACCAGTTGCGCCAGATACGAACTCAGCGGCCGGGTGAATTCTTCCACCACCGTCAAACTTATGGAACCAAAAACGGGGCCCAGGAGGCTCCCAAGTCCGCCAATCCTGTTCATCATAAGAAACCTAAAGGAAGTAACAAAGTTGAACAGTTCCGGGTGAAGATAAGCGACGTAATGCCCGTAGAGCGAACCAGCCAGTCCGGCAATTCCAGCACTGATACTAAACGCGAGTATTTTATACCTTCTGGTCGGAATCCCGATTGACCTCGCGAGCCCCTCGTCTTCCCTTATTGCCTTTATGGAACGACCAAACCAGGTTTTCAGGGCAAGATATTTAGCCACCAGAACCAAACCCAGCACGGCAACCACCAGGAGATAATACGCCTCTTTGTTCCCAAATGGATTGAACCCCTGGGAACCAATACCGGGGAAACTCAGAGATAAAATCGGTACGCCGGATAACCCACTGGGCCCACCCGTAACGGAATCCAGGTTCGTAAATAGAATAGTAAAGATAATCGTAGAAATAAAAGTAAAAGAAGTCCAGTGCCTGCCGGTCCTTACTCCAATTGACCCCACTAAAAAGCCGATAAGTCCACCAAAAACTACTCCGCCGGTCAGCCCCAGCAACACCGACCCGCTAAAATTCATGGTCAATACCGCCGATGCGTAAGCCCCCACGCCGAAGAACCCGCCCTGGGCCAGAGACGGTGAACCGATGTATCCGTACAGCAGATCCAGGCTGGTTACTGCGATAGAAGCAGTTCCAATCGCTACCGCGAGGTGGAGCATATAGGAGGGCAGATTCAACCATACGGGTAATATCAGCAATATCAAACCGAGAGGAGCGGCAACCCAGATTAATTTTTTTAACGGGGCCAAATTAAACTTTATCCGTGATGATAGATTACGCCTGATTCGGCTCACTTCCTCCGGACCTAAGACTTCTGGCCTGATTATCGTTACTATAATCAGCAGGACGAACGGAATTAAATTACTTAATTCACCCAGAAAGTAGGCAGATGTAAGAGACTCCGCAATTCCTATCATCCCGGCCAGAGCCAGGCCTCCCGGGATGGAACCCATTGAAATCTTCGATATCACGAACGCCTTCAGAACAGGCATACGCCCGGTAAATGGAGTAAAGGTATAAACGGGAGCTGTTAGGAATCCTGCCAGACCGGCCAAAGATCCAGCGATAAGAAAGGCCACCGCCGCGGTAGTGGTAAAGTCGACCCCCACAAGCGAAGCGGCCTCCTGGTTTTGAGATATTGCCCGAAGCCCTTTACCCCATCTCGTCCTGCGCAACAGATACCAAACCAAGACTGCCAAACATCCAGTGGAAACAATGACGAAAAGCTTATGGGAAAAAATCGAAGCCGGTCCGACTTCAATCATCCGGGGAGCGAGCGGAGATGAGACTGTCTTTGCCCTTTCCCCGTATAACATGGCGACCAGACTCTGAACGATAATCAATAAGCTGACCGCTCCCAGAAAAGTTGGTGCTATCCCGTATTTACGCAGTTTCCGATAGACGAAAGTTCCAAGTAAGTAGCTGAGTAAGGCAGTCAACGGAACCACGAAGGCAGGGGCGAGAAAGTAATTAAACCCCAGTTCGGTCACCACTGTATAAGTCAGATAAGCACCAACAGTGAACAGGCCACCCTGGGCAACGTCTCCTATATCCAGCACTCCAAATATTATGGAAACACCCAGGGCCAGGAGTCCGTAATAGCTCCCCAGGAACAGGCCATCCAGGATAAACTTCGGGAGTATACCCCATTCAATCATTCAAATTATCTATTAAGAACAAAGTTGACCGATCAACTTTTCGCCGTACCCCCTATCCTTTAGGAGATAACGCTCGTCATCTTTAAACGTGGCGACACCCAGTCTTATATCGAACTGACCGCAGCTTAAAAAGCCATAGTTACCATAAGGGGTTTTTACCGTAGGCCCTGAGTTATCAGAACCAGCCGGCGGCAAGAGATAATTCATCGTCTCTTCCGGTAATTCTCCCTGGCGATCGAGCGACAGGACGGCTTCCTTGCTTCTTTCTTTCATCATTCCCTCTAGGGCCTGTTTTACTATGTAGATACTTCCCCATCCCCAGCTAGCTGAGGGCGGTGAGTCAGGTGGATGACCGAATTTGTCGACGAAGGCCGATTCCATCTCGGTCGCCTGGGCAGGAGGTTGAGATCTCTCAAATCCCCTATCGTAGTCTTCGTTTTCGTAGTGCCAGGCATAGATAATTCCGTCGCCTATTCCCTTTTTCGCCACCTGTCTCTCGAAATCAACCGATCCATTTGGAGTCTGTCCAGTATAATAACCAAACTCCTCCGGGCTTATTCCTCGTCGGTCAAACTCCCGAGCTACCGAAATGAGGGCAGCAGGAATCCCGGTTCCAACAATTACACCATCGGCCGGTGAATTCACTGCCTTCGTGACGAGGGTCGAGAAATCACCGCTGAACGGTGTGTAGGTTTCGACTCCAACCAGATCGCCGGCGGGCACCCTTTCTAAATGATGCCGAACTACCTTCTCGAAACTCTCCCCTTGCTGGTTATTCGGAACAAGCAAATAAAGTTTTTCATCTTGTCTTTGCTCCACGGCGTATTTGAGTACCGGAGCCATTTCTAACCCGACCTGAGTACCGTACCTGATCGAAAGAGGATATTCTTCATGCCGCTCAGTAAAGTCAGGCACAGTACCAAAAAATACCTGAGATATTCCCGCTGCCCCCAGTATTGACTGAGTCGCCATTCCGTGCGATCCGATCAATGGCCCAAAGGCAAAGCTAATATCACCACGATTGGCAAGTCGCCGTGCGGCGTTGGAGGCTCCAGTCTGGGAGGTTTCTCCGTCTTCAACGACCAAATTTATCTTAACTTCTCCCCCGATTCCCCCTCTATCGTTTATCTTTTCAGTAGCCAGTCGGGCACCGTCCCTTATCGTCTTTCCCACAGGAGCGTTTGGACCTGTCAGCGAAAATATCCCACCTACGTTTAGGGGGTGTTGTTTCGCTTTACTCCCTACTGAACCTAGAAATGGAAGTGAAAAAGCGGCGAGCGAGCCTCCGGCAAGGCGAAGAAAATTCCTTCTTGTCAAACTCTCGTCATTGTTTTGAACCTCATTATTACTCAAATCCATCCCTCCTTGATTATTTTTACTCAACTTTGAAGGCGTAACGGAAGTGGTAACCCTCCGGATGAGAGACCCAATTCAGAAATGGTAATCTATAAATAAACGGAATTTCGAATGCTTCTTTTGCGAAATTTCGTTGTTTCTGGATTGTGGGGTAAATGTCAATAATATGCCAGCCAGGATTCCCAGTAGCTCTGAGTTTAGCCTCAATTATTCCTGGAATATCCCCGCCACAGGCGTAACCTATATATGAATTATCGTATACGATAGTGACCTGATTCCAGATTTCGTTCCACCCGACCCCCTGGGCATTTATCGTTATCTGGCTTCCAACGGGACCCGAATCCCGAGAGAGTTCTTCGAACTCAGGCAAAACAATTGCCGATGTAGTTGCCACTTTCTCACCGTCAATCATAGCGTGAATTGGGTGGGGACCCCCCTGGACGGTTTCGGGAGCGGGTTTCATATCCGCTCTGAACTTTCCATCCGTATCAACCGTAGCACCAACTTTTTCAGCGGTTATTTCCTTAAATCTCTCCTCCCGCATATTGCTCCCCTCCAACTCGGGCCATATAAGTTCTACGTTCGAGGCCGGTGGGAAACCAGAGCCCAATACTTCCAGGGACTCCCGGACCGGGATAGCTCTGTGACTTGTGGTAATCTGAGGTCCCTCGTTATCGGGAAGGTTAATGTCGTCTCTGGCTCTTCTGGGGGGAGCCTGTTCCCCTATTGAAGGCGGCAGTTGTGGCTCTCCTTTGGTCAATTCAAAAGTCCAGGACAGTTCGGGTGTTCCGGGTAAAGACAGGAGCCCGATATGTGTCTGACGGTAGGAATGGGCGTTGGCAAACTGACATCTCTCCACGTCAATAACGTGAGTTCCAGGTTGCCCCGTTGCCGGAATCGTCACTTCCGCCATCCCTCTCGGCGTAACCGGACTAATTAGACCAGTGTAGCTGTTATCGTAGTAGATGTGATAAGGAGGAGTATCGACCGATCCGGCTACAGGAAGGGGTAACCCGTGAGCAGTTACGGTTATCGGAGAACCGAGAGGACCGGACTCGGGAGAAACGTCGAAACTCGGGACAACCAGTATCCCCACTTTGTTAATCCGTCTCTCGTCATCTATGAGATAGATATCGTGGAGCCCTCCGTAGTCTCCGGGTATCTCAACTTCAACGGTAAATTCCCCCTCGGAATCAGTCTCCACTGAAGCGAGTATTTCCTGTCTTTCCCTGTGTTTTATCCCGAAAAACTTCTGCCAGAGAACACCATCTTCGTTTGTCTCAATATCCCATTCGGTTTCGTGGGATCGCCAGAGTAGTTGAAATTTCCCCTTTTCCGGAAGGCCGACGCCGGAGATCTTAACTTCGTCCCCTACTTGAGCTTCCTCGGATCCACACCGTAACTCACCCTGAAAACCCGCCTCCGGGGTTGGCATTTTTTTGAGGTCCCGAATGATCCCGGCACTTTCACCCTGTCCTTTAGCCATTTTTCCTCCTCTCAAAAAATAAATAAGGGGGCCAGTAACTGGCCCCCTTATACTACCAAAAATTTGTACTGTCAGTAAAACTTATCTTTCTTCGATAGTTAGGACGTGGGGGAAGGTATCCACGGTCTTGTCACCAAACATCTCCAGAGTCCCCATCCTTCCTTCGTCGTCCTCAGCCATGATTTTGTAGGTCATCTTTCCAGTGGGAACGCCCGGAGAGATCTTCCAGCTGCCACCCCAGTAATAGATTTTCGGGCTGCCATCGGGCGGGTGTTCGCTGTGATGCATGTCAACTGTTTCCCCGTTTTCCAGTTCAACTGTTACTTTCACGCCTCTGTCCATAAGTTCTTCGTGGTCGTTTAACTTCTCACCGGTGCTTCCGCTAAACAGTACCGCGTGCCAGACTATCTGTTCACCTTTCTTAAAGGTGTCTGTCAGTCCACAAGGTGGTCCAACGGCGTCAGAACTACCTTTAACTACCTCAGCAACTATTACGTAATCCTGACCGTTCGCGGCGGCAGCTTCGAAGTTAGTCGCTACGAAGGAGCCAAACATGGTTCCTCCAACAGCTGCAGCGGCACCCTTTATAAAGTCCCTTCGGTTCAAGTTATCCAGCAAACTTCCTTCTTCTTCCGGCGTCTCGATCTCTTTGACGTCTTCACTCATATTAAAACCTCCAGTAGGTTAATTGTAATTTTAAATTTAGATAATTCCAACCACACCGACAACACTACAAATCACTGATCGGACAGCGTTTCTTTCCTACCATAACGCTAATTGAGCTGCTCACCAGCTGCTTATCAGCTCTTCTTAACTTTCACCATAACTTTGCTGCTGATAGCACCAGTGAATATTTTTGGGCTAGAAACCACCTCCAATCAGGATACAAACTAGCACTTTCACTATCGCACGACTATATCCTGTCCAAATACAGCTTTTAAATCCCTTACGGTTCTACGAGCATGTTCGCTTAAGCCCGGATCGTCGTATTTATGAGGATACAGGTTGTCAAAATCCTCTCGGGTGGGTTTACCAATCTCATCGATCAATTCCTGTCTTATTTGCCGGTATTTCGGACGTATTTCGACCAGGGTGTCTTCGTCCTCCTGCCATTCGTAGAAATCCGGCTGGTCCTTTCCATGGACATACGATTCTTCCGCTTTCACCCTGTTCTCATAGGTATTTTCCTGAATTGTCGGATGGGACTTGATAGCTAGTTGCTGGATCCATTCTCCAGTTTTTTTCCAAACTTTAGCCCGATCCGGACCATAGGGATCTAGTACTTGCCCCCCAGTTTCGGGATTCCCCAGCAATCGAACTTTGGGTAAATCTATCTTCCTTCCTTCTTCACCATTCTCCGTGACCGACAACTGCAACTCCAGGACCTGCTCGACCAGTTGTCCATCCAGACTCTCTTGTTCCGACGGTTTGGTCCGGACGATAATCTCGCCAATTTGATCTATATCTTTTTTCACTTCTTATCAGGAGTTAAAAAATATATTCCAGTATTATTATTTTCTCTCAAATAAGCCGTAGCAAAGAAAAATTTTCCAAGTTCGCAATAACAATTGTAATTATATTAACAATCATATTATAACAATCTTGATATTCATTTCAATACCTCCGGTAACCCCGAGCATTCGGGAGACTTCCCGTTTAAATTACTTTTCTCATTGACAAACCATAAAAGGGCTACCAAGATCGGAATCGGGAAATTGATGGCTAAATTACTTGTGAAAATAATTACTTATCACTTATTATAATTGAGATGAGGTTTTGGTATAGAAATTTGACCTTGTTTCACACTAACTTTATCAACATGTTCCGTAAATGCGATGACATCTATAGAAGATAGGTGATTTAAGACCAGATGACGAAAGAACAAGTCGAAGAAAAATATAACGGCCAAAGGGCGAAGAGAACTCCAAAACAGCCCTGCGAGGTTGCGCTCTGGCACATATTACCATGTATAAGAGCTTGTTTAGCCCGGGAATTAGTCGAAAAAGACCTTACTCAGCAAAAGGTTGCGGATATTCTTGGGATTACTCAAGCTGCAGTTTCCCAGTACATCGGGGAGAAACGGGGTAACTTCGGGACCAAGGAAAATCCAGCCTACAAGCTGATTGAAGAACTAGCTGAGGACCTGGAAAAGGAAGCGGTAAACGATTTATCAAAAAGAATCTGTCAGATTTGTAGCCAGGTTCAAAGCAACCCCCAGTTACTCAGATCCTGCGGCGTACCTGACAGAAAAGCGGAAAGGATAAATATTTGCTAGCCCTTCAACGAATTAAATTTAAAAGCAACTGGACTTCGCCGGTTACAAGTCAGTTAGAAAACGGGTAGTTAGAGTTTAGCTCGCCGGGAGATCACTTCTTGACTAGATATAACGGCTTTCACTTTTCCCGTCAGTTTATTTGATAGGGAAGTTAAGGTACGAGAGATGATCTGCTCTGGTTTGCTATTTGATCAAACACTAGAGTTAATTCTTGCCCAAAAACTCGAGCATTAAATAAGTTTGTTAGCTTCACACACGAACTAAACATTTTAGAATCACAAATTAGTTGTTGACAAATTATATTATGACAAATATAATGAATTTAACTTTATAAGGTGAGATGATGAAAAATATAAACCTACGATCGGAGGTGAAATTGGCAAGTACCTGTCATATTCCAGATAAACGTATTTCTTGGCTCTGGTTAAACTAAAGTTTAGGGATTTGCGGATCAAAAAAGAAATCTCTAAACATGTAATACTATGGGTGAATTCCCATAGTTTTTTTATTTTTAGCACAACATTCATTTTAGAAAGGCCACGGAGGTGCAACATGCAAAAAAATTTCAGCAAATTACAGAGTGATCGGGTTTGGCTCATCCAAAGTTAATGAGCCCACCGACTCTTACCGACTGTTAGACGACTACCTTCCCTATGACGAACCGAACCCACCCACCACTCTCAAGCAACTGGAATGGAATATTTGCGATCCCTTCGAAATCTATAGTCGGATATATCCGCAGTTTGAAACTAGCTTTATTCTGGAAAGCTCGGCCGGTCCGGACGAACTCGCCGAGTATACTTTCATAGGGTTCGATCCTGAGACAATTCTGACTTTATCTGACGGTACTTTTAAAGAAAACGGTGAAACCGTTCTGGAGACAACGGACCCGGTCCCACATTTGAAAGAACTGGGTAGGCGCCTGGGGAACTTCGCCCCCGAGGGCTTTAACAGGTATCTGGGAGGCCTGGTCGGCTATACGAGTTACGATTTCGTAAGGTACCTGGAGGACCTTCCCGCTCCACCCGGTGAGAAGAAATTTCCAGACCTACAGATGGGCCTATTTACCGACGGAATCCTTCATAGCAGGGACAAAGAGACACTTACCTACTTTTCTTACGGAAGAGACAGGTCTTCAGAACTAAAAGATCTGTTGGACACCCCGGATCATGAAGGAGAAGCGGACTTTCGAATAAATAAACTTAAGTCAGATCTTACCCAGTCGGATTTTTCTTCAAGTGTGGCTAACGCCAAGGACTATATTTACTCCGGCGACATCTACCAGACCGTCCTCTCGCGAGAACTTTCGGGGAAGTTTGAAGGCGATCAGCTCCGCGCATACGGCAAGCTGAGAAAAATAAATCCTTCTCCTTACATGTATCATTTAGAATTTGGAGCCAGACGCGTAATTGGCTCCAGCCCGGAAGAACTCGTCTCGGTCACTGACGGCGAAATTAGCACGTATCCAATAGCAGGTACCCGTCCTTTAGGTAATACCCCACAAGAAAGAGAAAAACTACGAACAGACATGATTACGGACGATAAGGAGCGAGCTGAACACAACATGTTGGTCGACCTGGCTCGAAACGACGTCGGAAGAGTGGCAAAATACGGCACGGTCGCCGTTCCGGAATACATGAAAGTCAAGAAATTTAGTCACGTCCAGCATATCGTGTCGAAAGTTACAGGAAAATTATCCGTAGACAAGACTCCTTTGGATGCTTTCGCAGCGCTGTTTCCTGCTGGGACGGTCTCAGGAGCACCGAAAGTAAGAGCTATGGAACTGATAGACGAATTTGAAGTAACCCCCAGGGGACCGTACGCCGGTGCGGTTGGCTATATCTCTTTTACGGGCGATTTGGATTCCTGCATAACGATTCGGAGTCTCTTCACCAAAGGAAATCAAATCTCTCTCAGAGCGGGTGCCGGGATAGTCGCGGATTCCGATCCGAAAAAGGAATGGGAAGAAATCAACCACAAACTGGGAGCGCTCAGGGACGCCGTTTCCCCGGGAGGTGGGGAAAGTGAAAGTAACTAGGGCCAAAAAGGGAAGGATAGTGGTGATCGACAACTACGACTCGTTTACTTATAACCTGGTCCAATATTTAGGAGAACTTGACTGCAACCCTCTGGTTTTTAGGAACGATGAGATCGAGCTGGAGGAACTGAAGGAGTTACAACCGTCCTCGCTGGTAATTTCTCCCGGTCCGGGGACTCCCGAGGACACTCGCTACTTCGGGCTATCCCTTACCGTCCTGAGGGAGTTGTCCCCCAGAATTCCCACTCTCGGCGTCTGCCTGGGCCATCAGGGCGTAGCGGCAGCTTTTGGAGGAGAAATAGTCGGTGCTCGAAGTCTCTTTCACGGTAAAACCAGCGAGATTCGGCACGATCAGGACGGTATTTTCGCCGGAATTCCCGACCCTTTCCCGGCAGCTCGGTACCACTCGCTGGTCATCGATTCAGATTATCTTCCCAACGAGCTGGAAGTGACAGCCTGGGGACCGGCCGACCAAATAATGGGAATTCGCCACAAGGAGTATCCAATTTCTGGATTACAGTTCCACCCGGAATCCATCCTTACTCAAAACGGAAAAGACTTGCTTAATAACTTCTTGGACATTTCTCGGAGGTGAATGTCAATGACACTAATCAAAGAAGCGATAGAACATGTAACCGACCGGAATGACCTTACTCCGGACCTTGCTCGGGGTGCTATGGACGAATTGATGAGCGGAGAAAGTTCAGAGACAAATATCGGAGCTTTGCTCGCGGGATTAAAATCCAAAGGAGTTTCGGTCGAGGAAATCGCGGCTTTTGCAGACGTAATGAGGAAAAAGAGTATCAAAATAAACCCTGAATTGGACGAGGACCTGATGGATATGTGCGGCACGGGCGGCTCGACGGTCAAGACATTTAATATATCCACCATCAGCGCATTCGTAGTCGCCGGAGCGGGATTTCCCGTGGCCAAGCACGGTAACAGGTCAAACACCAGCCAGAGCGGCAGTGCCGACCTCCTGGAAGTTCTGGGGGTAGATCTAGACGCAAAGCCAAAACAAGTGAAAGAAGCAATTGAAGAAGTGGGTATCGGATTCCTTTACGCTCCCAACCTGCATCCCGCGATGAAACACGCGGCAAAGCCGAGAAGAGACCTGGGAATAAGAACTGTATTTAATATACTCGGGCCGCTAACTAACCCGGCCTCCGCCTCCCGTCAGCTGCTGGGAGTTTACGACCGGGACCTTGTAGAAAAGTTTCCGCCCGTACTGGACAAGCTCGGCGTAAACCGCGCTCTCGTCGTTCACGGGTTGGCGGGCATTGATGAAATATCCACCGTTGGAAAGTCTTACGTCGGGGAACTCAATCATGGGAAAATCGATCACTACACAATCCATCCTCGTGATTTCGACCTACCGGTGGCGGACCCGGAAGACATACGTGACCTATCTCCAGCTGTTAGCGCCCGACTGGCGATAGATATCATGGCCGGCGAAATAGAGGGTACGGCCCGGGACATAGTCCTATTAAACGCCGGTGCCGGAATTTACGTAGCAGGGGGCGGAAATTCCCTGCGTGAAGGGCTGGAACTTGCCCGGGAATCGATTGACTCCGGGGAAGCCTATAGGAAGGTCAGGGAACTGGTTAGAGAGACGGGTACTGCGGACAACCTTAGCGAGGTAGAAAAAAATCTGACTCAGGAAGTACCGTTATGAAAAACGTGCTCGGTGAACTATCGGAATCAGCTCTCAACCGGGTAAATTCGGGGTTCTACGATATTGACCGTGAAGTTAAGGAACGAAACACGGTTTCTTTCAGGCAGTGTATCAAGAGTCAAAGGTCCACCCCAGTTATCGGGGAGATAAAACCGGGCTCGCCGTCCCAGGGGAAAATATTTGAAGACGAATTCGATCCGGAAAGGTTGGGCAGGAATTATGC
This sequence comes from uncultured Thermotogae bacterium, assembly GCA_964649445.1. Taxonomy (GTDB): domain Bacteria; phylum Bipolaricaulota; class Bipolaricaulia; order M55B111; family M55B111; genus JAGXLP01. The sequence continues at coordinate 11,584 of CAZYPS010000038.1, forward strand.
TAACGGAGGAGTCACCGGATTTTCCGTCCTAACCGACCCCGATCATTTCTCCGGCTCACTCGTCAACCTGGAAAGGGTAGCGAGGCTCGACGGGCCGGTATTAATGAAGGACTTTATAGTCGATTACCCTCAGATCGACGCCGGGAAGGCCCTGGGGGCGGACGCAATACTGTTTATTTACAGGTTATTCGCCCGGAACGTACCCACTTTTGGCCTCGAAGCCGGAATTGAATACGCTCAGGGGCAGGGTTTGGAGGTCCTGCTGGAGATAAACGGCCGGGCGGAGTACGAATCGGCTCTGGAAACCGATGCCGACATGATCGGGATTAACAACAGGGATCTAAGAAGCCTGGAAGTCGACCTCTCGACTACGAGTGGTATCCTATCCAGTGCGGGCAAAGACCGAATAGTCTGGGCCATGAGCGGGATATCGGATCGGTCCGATATAAACTATTTACAGCAGGCGGGCGCGGACGTCTTCCTCGTGGGAACATCTCTGGCTAAAGCTGAGAACCCGAAAATATTTCTCCAAAAATTGCGCGGTGTCTTCGATGGTTAAAGTGAAGATATGTGGCAATCAAACCGGCGACGACTTAAAAGTAACTGCAAGGGCCGATGCAGTCGGGTTTATCGTGGACACGCCCGAATCACCGAGAAATATTGAGCCGAAAACCGCGTCCCGACTGGCAAAAGAGACTCCTCCATTTACCAATAAAGTAATGGTAACGACGGAAACAACCCCAGAAGTCTTGCGTGGACTGGTTGAAAAAGTAGAGCCGGACTACCTCCAGCTCCACTCGACCTTAACCCCGAACCGAACAAAAAAAATAGCCCACTCTATACCGGATACTGCAGGTCTGATTTCATTGGTAACCGTGGAAGGAAAACTGGATGATTTAAAAAATCGGGCTCTGGAACTGGCAAATTCCCCGGTCGACGCGGTATTGCTGGACAGCAAGTCGGAAGGGCGGGCCGGTGGAACCGGTCAAGTTCACGATTGGAATATCAGCCGTACGATAAGAGATACGGTTCATCCGGTTCCCGTAATTCTGGCCGGCGGACTCGATCCTGAAAACGTCGGAAAAGCGATAGCTGAGGTACGCCCTTACGCCGTGGACGTCGCAACGGGCGTGGAAAAAGATGAGGTTAAATCGGATCTAAAAGTGGAACGTTTTATGAAAGAGGTGAATAAAAGTGAAGTTAAGTCGGTACCCTGAAGCGGGAAAATTCGGGACTTTCGGCGGAAGATACGTGCCGGAAATACTTTACCCGGCCCTCGAGGAACTCGAACAGGCTTACGAGGAATACAGGGAGGACAAAGAGTTTAAAGAAGAGCTTCGGAACTATAACCGAGATTACGGCGGTCGCCCCTCTCCTCTATACCACGCCGAGGGGTTAACGGAGCTTGCCGGAGGAGCAAAAATATATCTAAAACGGGAAGACTTGATTCACGGAGGTGCACATAAGTTTAACAACGTGATGGGACAGGCCCTGCTGGCAAAAAAAATGGGCAAGGAGCGATTGATATGTGAAACCGGGGCCGGACAGCACGGGGTGGCCACCTCGCTCGCAGGGGCGGTTCTGGACTTAAAAACCGAAGTTTACATGGGGAAGGTCGATGTGGAAAGGCAAAAACCGAACGTATTCCGGATGGAGCTTTTGGGCGCGAACGTCAACGTGGTGGATACGGGCAGCGCAACCCTCAAGGACGCGATAAACGAGGCCCTCCGCGACTGGTCCGGAAACGTAAGCGACACTCACTACCTGATAGGTTCCGTCGTCGGCCCTCATCCCTATCCTATGATGGTCCGGGACTTCCAGAGGGTAATCGGGGACGAGATCAAAAATCAACTGGAGGATAAAGAAGGTAAACTTCCCGATCACCTGGTTGCGTGCGTCGGCGGTGGTAGCAACGCCATGGGTACGTTTTATCCCTTCGCGGACGATAAAACAGTAGATCTAACAGGAGTCGAAGCGGGTGGAAACGAAAAGGGGAACGCGGCAAGCCTGTCCGAAGGAACTGAAGGAGTCCTTCACGGTGCTCGTTCCTACCTTCTACAGGACGATGGAGGCCAAATAACGGAAACTCACTCTATCTCGGCCGGTCTGGATTACCCGGGAGTGGGGCCCGAGCATGCTCTATACAAAGAAGTCGACCGGGCAAATTACGTTCAGGCTTCCGACGAAGAAGCCCTGATCGGATTCCGGAGGCTGGCCGAAACCGAGGGGATCATACCGGCTCTAGAACCGGCACATGCCGTTCATGCAGGAATGGAAATAGCTTCAGGCATGAAACCCGAAAAGATACTCGTAATTACCCTTTCCGGAAGAGGTGACAAGGACCTGGATACGGTAAGAGAGAGGTTAATATGAACGAAATCGCCACCAGGATAAAAGAAACGAACCGGGAAGATGGTGGAGCATTTATTCCCTACCTGATGGCCGGCGATCCGACTCCCGAGCGGTCGATTGACTACATTCGAGCACTTGCAGCGGGGGGAGCCGATCTGATCGAACTCGGAGTTCCTTTCTCCGATCCCGTTGCCGATGGTCCAACGATTCAGGCCGCCGGAAACAGAGCCCTGAAAACGACCGATAGTCCGGAAAAGGTGTTTGAACTTGTCCAGAAAGTGAGAGGAAAGATAGAAGTACCGATAATCCTGATGAGCTATTACAACCCTATCCTGCAATTCGGGGAAACGGATTTTCTGGATAAATGTCAAGAATCCGGAGTCGAAGGGGTTATTCTACCGGACCTCCCTCCAGAAGAGGGAGAAAGGTTCCTCCAATCTGCTCTAGAAGCCTCGGTTGCAACCCCGCTTCTCGCGACTCCAGGAACCCACAAAAAAAGACTGACCGAACTCGCGGAAAAGGCAACGGGCTTTCTATATCTTGTATCTCGACCCGGTACCACCGGGGCAAAAAGCGAGGTCGGTAAAATCACTACTAACGCAATAAAATCAGTTAAGCCACGGGTTCCCGATGAATTACCGGTCTGCGTCGGTTTCGGTCTCTCATCGCCCGAACAGGTCGGGCAGGTCATTAGGGCCAGAGCGGACGGGGCAATTGTTGGCTCGGCCATCGTGAGTCGCGTGGGAAACGGAGATAACCCAAAAGAGATCGAGAGGTTTGTGTCGAAGCTTAAGGAAGGTACCAAACTGTAGAATCCTAAATATTTTTTAACATAGCCAGTCAGTCAACTCCGGGCTCCGGGCCGAGAAAATTCCAGCGACGCGGCGCATATGTCTGACCGAACCGGTAATTACTTGAGGCTTGCGTCAGGTAATTACCGGGGAGGGATATTATCATAACCTAATGAGATTAGATATTTATGCATAATACTTCCTATAGTGAAAACCACTATCATGAAGGGAACAGTTTGAGCACGCGAGTCGGAAATTTCTCGGCCCGGGAGGCCCGTTAGTCAATAAAAAACCGGGCTAAGGAAAGGTTTAGCAGTAAAGAGCAGTTCAACACCTTTCCTGTGCCCGGCTAAACAAGGAAAAAGAGTTCTGACCAATTTTCAGTAATTTGAGTTCATTCCACATTACCTTTGATTATCTCCATCGCTTCCTCTTCGTCCGATTGCGTAACGTAATCGATCCCGGTGGCCTCCGCTGCCTCCCGGGTGAGAGCCACCAGGTCGTCTCGAGCGAGATGCTCCAGCGAGAATTTCCTCGCGCCGGCCATAAATTGCTGTAATCCCTGCTCCAGTCTCTTGTAGTAAGAATATACTCCCATCGCCGCAGGGGGAAGTTCCGGGAACCGGGAATTGTACTTAGCCTGGAGGTTTGCCGCTTCGATGAACACCTGCTCTAAGTCCTCTCCGTACTCATTCACCACTTTTCCCTGACCCGAATCTACCATTTTGCCTACAGTTTTTCCGACGTGTGCCGCGGTGATTGGAGCTCGCGCCTGAGATACGGCTTTGACGTAGGGGCTTCCAAGGGCAAGTCCTTTAAAAATCTGGTCTTCGAGTGCAAAACCACCTGCAATGGCAACTGGTGGTACGTACTCACCTGATTCGTCGAGTTCTTTCAGATACTTATGCAACAAAGACTCAATATATACTGTTGGTATCCCCCATTCGTTCATCATCAACCAGGGGCTCATACCCGTGCCCCCACCTGCACCGTCCACCGTGAGCAGGTCAAGCTTTCCTTCCGAGGCGTAGCGAACAGCACGGGCCAGATCCTTCGGTCTATACGCTCCGGTTTTTAAGGAAACGTAGTCCGCCCCTTTTCCCCGCAATTCGTCTACCCTCTTCAAGAAAGACTCCTTGGAAACCATACCAACTCGGGAATGTCTCTCGAATTCTTTAAAGTCCCCGTTCTCGAAGGCCTTCTGAACGGTTGGATTTTCGGGATCCGGCAGAACTATATAACCCCTTCTCTTCAGAGTTTTTGCCCGGGAAAGGGAGTCCAGTTTGACCTCTCCCCCGATATCTTTTGCCCCCTGACCCCACTTTATTTCCGCACCGGCAACTTTAAGCTCCTTGAGGGCGTAGTCATGTACTCCCAGACGGCTATCCTCGACATTTGCCTGGACTATCACTCCACCGTACCCGTCTTTCTGCCAGTCCCGGTAAAGCTTAATCCGCCGTTCCATATCGGGTGAACTTATTATCTGCCCGTCCTTAATTTCCGAGTCCGGATCCATTGCACATACGTTTTCCCCGATCGTTATTGGCACGCCACTCATAGCCGCTCCAATAGCCAGGCCTTCCCAGTTCTTTTTTGCTATCTCCGTCGACCCCAGAGCACCGATTAGCCAGGGGTAATTTAGCTTTAAACTCCCGCCATTTCCCAGTCTCGTCTCGAGATTAACTTTAGGAAATATTGCCTCGTCGCTATCCGCTTCTTCCCCTTTTGCTCCAACAGTCGTCCCAAGGATGTTAAAATGGGAGAAATCAACCGGATACTCTTTCTCCGCCCCTACTGTAATATCACCAAAAGGTTCGGGATAAACTTTTTCCGAAGACCGATAGGCGGACTTGCCAACCTCACAAAACCCTGGACACCCGTCAAGACAATCTACACATAGACCGCTCATCGAAGAGTAACTTTCACTCCGCAGGCTAGTGTCAGTTGCAGCACTTGCGTTGGAATTAGATAAAGACATCAGTAATCACCTTTGAGAAAATCAATAATTTCCATCTCGGCTTACAACCGAAAATTACCCAGTGACCAATACCGGCAAAAACGCTGTACTTAATTTATAAAAAATAATGAAGACTCGAGGTCAGACTGAGGTGGGATAGAAGGAGGGTGAAAAGACCCTCCTCGTTACGCTAAGGACCGCCGGCCATTGGAGTAGAAATTGATCAGACACTAGATTAGAACAAAAACTTACTATCTGACTGCAAGTATATTTTATATAAAACATATTTAGTTATTAATTTGTATTATTTTCAAAAATATAACACTTAACTTTAAGTTTGTCAACCCTATTTGGCTTTTACTTTGTAATATAAGTTATATTTGCAAATTTGCTCGAATGTATTAAATAAAACAAGTAGCGTTATTTCAGTTCAACCTAGTTGGATTCCAGTCCTGAAAGTTGATTTATTAAATAACTGAAGTTATTTAACCAGAACTTTC
>CAZYPS010000039.1:0-17155 GCA_964649445.1 uncultured Thermotogae bacterium
GCTTCCTGAATGACTCTATAGAGCTGAACCCGGGCCTCGGAACCGATAATTGACTCCACATCCCCGATCTCCAAACTTACTTCAATCCCCTCACTATCCCGGATTTCTTCGAGATAATCTTCGACCGTAGAGACCAGTCCCCCTTTTTCCAGTGCCGGCGGAAGTATCTCCTTGGCCATATCCCTTAGTTTTTCATTTAACGTTCCAATTATTTCGGTCATATCCTCGACCTTCTCAGCGGCCTCAGGATCGTTTTGAATTGAATCTCGCTCTTTAAGACCAGAGAGGGCAATAATTACGGAAGTCGCAAGCTGTCCAAGTTCGTCGTGAAGTTCTCGGGAAATTCGCTCTCTCTCGTCTTCCCGGGCGTGCAAAAGGTGACCGGAAAGCTCCCTGAGCTCTTCCTCCAGGGTTTTCTTAGTCTCCCGTTCCCGCAAGGCTTCAATACCGAAAGCCAGATCATCCGCCAGGCTGGCCATTAGCTCCCGTTCTCGTCCGTTGAACGCCCCCTCTCCCCTAGTGAATACTGTCAGGGCACCGTAGATCCCGTTCTTACCTTTCAGGGGAAAGCTAGCCACGTTTAAATAGCCTCTGGCCCGTAGCTTTCCTTTCCAGCCCGGGCCAATTTCGCCGTCATCCTCCAGAGTAGCAGTAACGACCCCGCCCGACTTTATCGCCCTCCCTGTTGGCTCCCCGACATCTACATTCCCCCAGGATATTTCCAAATCGTCCAGCAGTCCCTTGTCTTTTCCGGCACTGGCGACGAACTCCACTGACCGCTCATCGTCGTACCCGGGCAAACCAATCCAGACGAGCCCGTACTCCCCTATCTCTACTATCGTTTCACAGACATCATTTAAAAGACTTTCTTCGTCCGTAGCCCTAACCAGCAGTTGGTTACAGCGACTGAGCAACTCTAGCCCCTTCTTCGCTCTCAGCTCTTCAGTGATATCCCGCCAAATTTCCAGTACGAACTGTTCACCGTCTATTTCTACTCCTCTATGGAGTATCTTAAGCTGTCTCCCCCCGAGCGCACCTTTACAAACAGCTTGCCTGGTTTCTCCCGAGGGTACATCCGGTTCAGTTAAAAGGCACTCCTCGCACCGATCGAGGTTGTCGCTATAGACTTCGTTAGTTTTTTCACCCCTGATATCTCTTCCGAGAGTATCTTCCAGTTCATCATTAATCCAGGCTATCTCGAGGTCCTGAGTCAACAGAGCCGCTTTAAAGGGAAGATGATTGAGCAGCTCCAGAGAAAAGTCTTTTTCGCTTAAAAGGGGCACAGGATCGATCATTTACCTCCGGGGAAACTTCGTCAGCCATACTCCATTCATGGAATTGTAAATTTTCCCCGGGATTAAGTCAACAAACTGGATATTTAAGGTCCTAATTTTGTACGGCTGGAACCGCCTCTACCCAGGGAATAAACACTATTCTCGGACCAAGGTAGTTCCGGCAAATCACCTGTTTTTGTTGTCTTAATCTTCCTGGCCGAAGAATCTGACAGGTCATTCCATAGCCGAAGACAGGGGGAGACAATCACGGCTCATAAAGAATCTCTCTGGCGAAGCACGCCGGGTAAGGGGATCCGAAACTATAAAACAGTGACTCAAACTACAGTTTAACCGGGTATTAAGTTCCATCTTCCAGATTCTAAAAACATATCGAAGGCTAACCAATTTTTCATTTCCCAACTCACCCATTTACGTTAATGATTTCCAGTTTTCCCTAAAATACGATATATATGATGACTATATCCACCTATTCAAGGAGGGGATAAAATGAAAATTTTAAACGAAAAAACTTTAATCGGGTTAGTTCTGGCGGGATTACTTCTCGTAAACGTAGCTCCGGCCTCAGGAGCAAGCCATATGGAAACATCCAATCCAATCTTATTGAAGGCAACGCTAACACCTATCGACAGCACCCCGCCGGTTTCGGAAGAAACACCCTATTCCGGCCTGGGTCGAGCAGTCCTTTTGTTAAATTCAGAGAGGACAAAACTACATTACACAATTACTTACAAAGGGCTAAGTGAAGAACCGATTATGGCTCACTTTCATCAGGGAGGTATTAATTCCAGCGGACCTCCGGTGAGGACAATATTTGGCCAGCCCGCAGTGGAAGAGGCTCCAGCTATGGCACCCAAAGGTACCAGTAATACCATAAGCGGAGTCTGGTCCAGTACAGATGAACAACCACTATCGGAAGAGATAGTCGAAAAACTACTTTCAAACCAAATATATATCAATATCCACACTCCACTAAACGAGGGTGGAGAAATACAGGGTATCGTCGTCCCGATAAGTTAACCCGCGGAGCAAATATCCTACCCGGGTAAGGGATTTCTTACGATCCCTTACCCGGAAGGGTAGAGGTGATAACATGAAAATAAAATTTAATGGACCCGTAGAAAACGGGAATACAGGCGTCAAAATCAGTTATCCCCGATTAATAGCCATATCCGGCCTGCTCGTAATATTGACCTTACTGCTCGTTGGCTGCTCGTCCTATAACGGAAGTGGCGGATACGGGGGAAATAACGGAGGAAACGATTCGGTAACCACTTCCACGGTCGATATGGAAAATACCTCCTACCAACCCGACAGCATCGAAGTTGAAGTCGGTACGGAAGTTACCTGGGTCAATCAGGACGGCATCGATCACACCGTTACGGGTGAAAACGGTCAATTCGATTCCAGAACAATTGAACCAGGAGAGGAGTTTACCTTTACCTTCGACGAACCAGGCACGTACGAGTACTCCTGTACATTCCACCCGTCTATGGAAGGTGAAGTTCTAGTTAATAGCTAAGGCAAGTAATTGTGTTGCTCATCTGGAGGTGAGTGAAATGGACTTTATCAAAAAGAATTTGAACCTGGTTGGAATAGCTGGACTGGGTATATTGATAGCTCTTTTAGTCGGAAGTACTTTCCCCGTTTCAGCCCAGGAAAGCGGATTTACCGACGGGGTTCTGGAGGTCCGGTTAAATGAATGGTCTCTGGGTTTCGACGAAGTCAGGGTAAGCAAGGCGGACCTTACGGACGCCACTAATATAGGCAATGAACTCCCAATCCACGTGGTTAACGAAGGTTCCTTTGGCCATAACCTGGCGTTAGAAGTAAAAACTGACTCCGGGGAATACGTCGTCAGGACGAAAAATCTCCAGCCCGGAGAAGAAACCACGCTTGTAGTCAGCCTACCGGCTGGTTCCTACGAACTTTTTTGCTCCATAGATGGGCATGCCGAACAGGGCATGGAAGGTAAACTAATAATAGGTGAAGGTGACGGAATGGAAGATAGCGAGGACGACGATTACGACTACGGCTCGGGTTACTAACTATCAATATCCGGGCCCAGCGGGCCCGGAAAACCAATCAATTCCCGATATTTCTATAATTAAGAGAAAATAGTCTCAATGCTGACATACAGGGAGGTCGGTTCAAATGAATGGGATTAATCATCTAAAAGGTGCCAATGCTTTATTAACTACTCTCCTGATCTTTAGTCTAGTGCTGGGAACCCTATTAGCACTCAGCCCGGCACCGGCCCATGCGGAAAGTCATGACGAAGGACTCACAGTTATTACCAAGCAGGATCCGGGGAAGCTCTTTTACTGGGTTCTACCCGACAAGAGAAGGTTGAGCAAACAGGTATTCGGAACACCGCAAAACCCGCTGCTCGCTGACAGGACTCTGGCGATAAGAATTGAGCAGGCCAAGAATCTTCCAGGAAAACTCAGCGAAACTGTCCCCGAACTATTGAAAGAACTGCCATTTCTCGTAGCTGTACCCAATAAGCTAAGAGAAGTTGGCGAAGACGGAAATAGATACACACAAACCTCCGTCCCGCTTCCGTTCGGGTCAACAAAAGCGGAGGTTACGTCGGGTAACTTCCGGTTCGTTTTTAAGGACAATCAAAGATGGGATATACCGGGCAAACCAACCGATACCGCTGACAGTGTCGACGTAAAAGCCCAGTTCACTGACCCCGCAGGTAACGAGTACCGGGTAGAGGCAAAACAGGTCCTCCAGCCACCGACTCCCGGCTGGCAGACCGGTGGCGGAGTAATTACAAATACTTTTCACCACGGTAAGACCGGAACCGGTCCACCATTGTTCCCGGAAATTTACACCTATGGCGCGGCCTGGACGGTCGGGGATGTATACGTCAACGGGGAGCTAAAGGAATCGAACAGGAACAAGCTGGTCCATTTTATGACCACTCAAATCGCCAGGGATGGCGACTACAGATTGTCCCTGGATGAAGAATTACCTCTATCAGCGGATAATACAATCGCCGGCCAGAGCCACCATTCCCACATGATGATAATGCCGATTAAAGTTACACCACAGGGTCCAATCCACGAAGAACTAGAAACCGAATTTACGTTGCCCAACGGGGACAAGCAACCATTTATCCATGCAATGTGGGAAGCTGACACCATAGTCCAGGCACCGGTAAAGGGCACAGAAATGAACCAAGTCGCGAGAGAGGAAGAAGACGTTAACCAAGAAATCTCCATAACCGTCGAAGGTGGCGAATGGTTTTTCGAGCCGGAAACTATAAGAGTAAATAAAGGCCAGAGGGTAACTTTAAAATTCGAAAACGTGGGCTCTTATTCCCACAATCTGAAGGTCGGACAGTTCGACGCGAAGACAAGCACCATCGGCGGAGACGGTCAAACCACCAGCGTAACGTTTAAGGCAGATAAATCGGGAGAGTTTCCTTTTTGGTGCGCCGTACCGGGCCACAGAAGCGCCGGCATGGAAGGTACTTTGATTGTCGAGGAATAGATCCAAGTTTTAATTAAAAGCGGGTGGGGATCATATACAAATCCCCACCCGTTAAACAAGAGATTTGACAGGATTTGCCACCAGTGGAGGTGTAACGAGATGAGCGTAAAAATCCGTGTCGTTTTCTACAGCATGTACGGACAGGTGTACCACATGGCTGAAGCCGAAGCCAGAGGTGCAGAACAAGTCGACGGAGCCGAAGTTGATATATACCAGGTCCCCGAATTAGTCCCTGAAGAGACATTGAAAGAAACTGGAGCAAAGAAAGCAAGACAACAATTTGATCACATTCCCGTAATTGAACCCGACGACCTGGTCAAACCTGAGGCTATAATATTCGGCACCCCAACGAGGTTCGGCAACATGGCGGCTCAAATGAGGAACTTTCTTGATCAAACGTGCGGGCTCTGGGAAGAAAACGCGCTGGTTGACAAAGTTGGAAGCGTATTTACTTCAACAGCTACTCAGCACGGGGGACAGGAAACGACTATTACCAGTTTCCATTCGACACTGTTCCACCTGGGCTTCATCGTGTTAGGTATACCCTATTCGGAAGAGAGGCTAACCGAAATGGACCAAATAACCGGTGGTTCTCCTTACGGGGCGTCAACTCTGGCCGGTCTCGACGGGTCACGCCAGCCAAGTGAAAACGAACTAGAACTGGCAAATTATCAGGGTAAGCGCGTCGCGAGAATAGCTAAAAAGTTGATGGGGTGACACCCCCTTTAGTTTCCAAAAGAGAAAAAAGGAGACCGTTTCCTGTTTTTATATTTAACCTAATGGTTAAAAAAACTAAGATTTTTTATGGAACTTATTAATCAATCAAGTGAACATCTTCCGATTGGGGGTTACGAAATGAAAACGATTTATGAATTTTCCTTCTCCAAAAAGGTTTATCTCATGCTCGTCTTATCTATAGCTCTATTGATCACTTTTTCACCTACAGTAAGCGGGAAAATTTCCGCCGCTCAGTTCTTCGAGGAGTCCGACGTCCGGGTAAATTATGACGAGGGAATTTTCGTCTTGAAGCTGGATACACCAATGCCCGTACTTTGTGCCGTAAACTATGGATCTCCCGGGGAAGAGTTTACCGATTTGACCGCCATGGAAATGGTTTCTCCTGCCCGGGATCACGATATCGAGCTCGGTCTGAAAAAGGGTAAACGCTATAAAGTAATTTTGACCGCTTTCACCCGAGACCACCGGGTTTTTAGGTCGAAAACTTACCTGATCTCCACCGGGACAGTTCCCGAGAATAAGAACCTAATAGACGATACCATCGGGGAAGCCCGGGTCCTCCAACCGGAGCAAAACCTCGAGGAGTTCAAAACCACACCCGAAATCACCGATATCGGCTCGGAGCTAGCTCAGTTATCCTTCGCAACCAAGAAAATTACACTTGCCTCTACTGCTATAGGAGAAACAAATGAATTCGGCCGACTGATTCGTTCATCCAGCACGAGTCCATTTCGCCAGCGCGAACTGGACGTCCTCGGGTTAACGCCCGAAACGAAATATTTCACCGAAACAATACTGCTCGATAGAAAGGGTAACCTGTACAGGTCTGAAAGAGAAAACTTCACCACTCTCGAACCAAAAAAGAAAGAAGATTACGGGAAAAACTGGGCCAGCCTCGAAGCCGGAGCCACCATAAAAGAGGTGAGCAGCAACTGGGGAGGTGATCCCTCCGGTACATTCGGAGCTAAAAACGCCATTGACGGCGATCCAGGTACCGAATGGTCTTCTCAGGATGAGGGGAATAACGCCTGGATCGAGATAGAACTCCCCGAAAGGATAAAAATAACTGCGATTGGTTTCTGGACCCGAACCATGGGCAGTACGGGCCAGATATCGAAGATCCGCGTAACCACGGGGGAGGGAAAGGTTATCGGTGATTTTCCGATTCCCTCGGCTACCGAACTCCATGATTATTCAGTTACCCCTACCTCCGCCGACCAGATAAGGTTCGAGGTCCTCGAATCTTCCGGGGGTAACACGGGTGCACGAGAAATCAAGGTATACGGAACCAAAATAGAATAGCTCGGTCGACATAACAGGTAAAAAAATGAAACCAATTGTCCGGTTAGGCAAGCTAATTTATAATTGATACGAGGATATTTACTTCAAATTGGTGATCCTCATGAAACCCAACCCGAAGCGACGAACAAAAAGAACAAGAGAGTTAGACCGGTCCGAGATGGGAAATCAGGGCGCTTTTGAGTTAAAACTTAACCTGACAGGTGAAGAAGTATTAGAGTTAGCGAGGGACCATTTCCCCGAAGAAAACGGAATTGAGGAAACCAGCAGCGGAGACAACTGCATATCTTTTGAAGAACCCACGCGGTCATGGCTGGGTGGACAGGTAATGATCTCCACCTGCCCGGACGAGGAGACCAATAAAACCGAAGTAACCGTAACACACTACCACAGGAAGGACGCCGTTAAGAGATTTATTGAAAAGTTGACTTAGTGGAATTTGGCTCGAGGAACTCGGTTTAAAGATCCTGGGTCGGTTTATCCGAATGAGGGCCCGGGGAGAACTCATAAATACTCTTTACATCCAACTGTAATCGGTATTCCGTCTGAGGAAACTTCTCCTGGTCTACCTCCGAGGAATAACCGTCAAGCGTGGCTACTTTCTTGAGAGTTTTCTTCTCTCCCTCAACCTGATAACCTTCCTCGTTTTCCTCGTCCCACAGGACAACAACGATATCTGAATTTTCGGTTAAATTCTTCGTCGTCTTTGGACAAAACCAGCTGTTAAAAACCAGATCGTCCTCATCTACGGTCAGCCCGCGCTCCACGGCAAGGTGCGGCAGTCCGTCCTCGGACGCCGTGGCGACGTAGGCCCAATCCAGTTCTTCAACAAGCCGAAGTAGCTCCTCTGGAAGTTCCGCCATCCCTGGTCACCTCCGTCAAAACTAACTTATCGAGAATAAAACTCGACCACCAGACTTTCGTCCAGCTCAACTGGAATATCGTTTCGCCGGGGCAACTCTAGAACTGTGCCCGTCAGCAAAGAAAAATCGACGTCGATATATTCGAGAGGCTGTGCCTGGCCTTCGTTCTTTATTTCCGCAAATCTATCCATATCCCGACTGCCATCACGTGGCGTTATAACGTCCCCTGCATTTACTTCGTAAGACGGACTATCCATTTTGGTTCCGTTTACCTCTATATGGCCGTGGACGACGAATTGTCTTGCCTGGGCCCGGGAACGAACGAATCCCATTCGAAATAACATATTGTCCAGTCTCCGCTCGAGAAATTCTATCAGAAGATGGCCGGTATTTTTGTTTGCTTCAAATCCCCTCTGAAAGTATTTCCGGAGTACGCCATCCCTCAATCCATATTTTCGTTTTAATTTCTGCTTTTCAAGTAACTGTTTACTGTACCCGCTCTCCCTGCTCCGACTTCGTCCCTGCTCTCCAGGAGGATACGATCTATCTCTAGCCGGACAACTCGGTGACTCACATACCGGTTCTCCGACTCTACGACAAATTTTGTGGTCAGTTCTAGTCTTTGTGGACATTAATCATCACCTGCTTATAAACCTTTTCCATCTTTCCCTCCGATCAATGATATGCTCCGTTTGACAGGACTCAAGCCGGGTCGTTTCAGGTATATAGATTACCTTGAAAGTATACGTTAATACCGGCCGGTATTGGGCGCCCAACCGATAATAGCTAGAATTTCAATTGATGGATTAATTCAAAGTCGATAAAACCTCTGCTTCCCTGGTAACTTGTCGTAATTTAGATTTTAGCGGAGAGATAAAGGAGAGATAGGTCCAGGGGGCTACTCTATATTCGGAGATTGTAGCCCCGCCGGAATAACCAGACACAAACCAGAAACAGGGCAGAGGCCAGTACAACCAATCCCGTTAGTCCAAACGGAATGTAGAGTTCGGCAACACCGATCATCCCGTACCGGAGACCATTTATCATGTGCGTTACCGGGTTGAACTTAACCAGGGTACTCAAAATGTAAATGTCCTCGATCATCTCAAGTGAATAAAATACACCGCCCAGGAATACCAGGGGGAAGAGGGCGAAAGTCTGGGCGAGAACTATGTGATCGAACTTGTCGGCCCAGAGCCCGACGATAGTACCAAGGCTCGAACCCAGGAATGCAACAACGACGAGATATATGAGCACGAACGGGAGGTGCGTAACCGCAACCACATTTGGCAAAACCAACGCCACTATAATGAGCACAGTACCGACAATCAGACCGCGCAAAACACCCGCGAGAATATAAGCTGATACTATCTGAGTTGAACTCATTGGGCTGGAAAGGATTGGGTTTACCCAGCTAAAGTGCCGAGCCATATAAAGGCTCCAGCCAGGATTCATAAAGGAGTTGGTGATTAGAGCCATCATTACGAGTCCGGGCAACATGAACGATATATAAGAGTGATCTGCCACCGACCCGATCCGAGGCCCCAGCACCAGGCCAAACACGATTATGTAAAGAATCTGGCTAAGTATCGGCGTCCCAACTGTAACGGAAGGGTTCTTAACGTAACGAAAGACTTCTCGTTTTAACAAAGTCAAAAACATATCTAGCTCTCCCCCGTCCGACCTCCCTGTGAGTCCTGACTATTATCCTTCGAGGTTAGTTGAAGGAATAGGTCCTCAAGACTTGCTTTTTCGACGTGGACGGCCTTTGTCGCTATCCCTGCCCCGTGCAGGACACTCATTATATCAGCAGCTGCTTCGGCTCCATCGGCAGCAGTAGCCTTTATTTCTTTCTCGTCTCGATCGAGATTAGCCCGGTAACCGTTCTGGGTAAGTTCATTCGGCAGGGACTCAATATCCTCAGTAAGCTTTATCCTTACAAGATCACTCTGCCCACTTTTCAACAGCTCTTCCGGCGGACCGATTTCAATTACTCTGCCTTTGTTCATTATGGCGACACGATCACAGAGGTGCTCGGCTTCGTCTATCTGATGGGTGGTAAACAATATAGTTACGCCTTCTTCCGTGATCTTCTTAATATTATTCTGAACGGCTTCCTTGGTCTCCAGATCCAGTCCCGCCGTAGGCTCGTCCAGGATTACTATCTTTGGTTCGATTATCATCGATCGAGCAAAGAGGAGCTTCTTGCGCATTCCGGTCGAGAGTTCGTAGGGCTTGTCATCCCGTTTTTCCCAAAGATCGAACTTTTTAAGTTGCTGCTCGGCTCGCTCCGATTGCTCTCTCGGGGAGACTCCGTTGTAACCGGCGTGAAACCTCAGGTTGTCAAATATGTTGAATTCCCTGTCCAGGTTAGCCTCCGCCGGAGCAAAGCCTATGTAACTGTGGACTTCTCGGTAATCCTCATTTATATCGTACCCAAAAATCTCAGCGGTGCCTTCCGTGGGGTTGGCCAGTCCAATCAGCATTTTTATTAGGGTTGTCTTGCCCGCTCCATTGGGTCCGAGCAAGCCAAAGAACTCTCCTCGGTGAATGGAGAAATTTGCCGAATCTACGGCAAGGTTATCGCCAAACTTTTTGCTGATATTGAATAATTTAATTGGAATATCGTTCTTCATCTTTCCCCCTCGGAGGTTTGACCGTTAATTTTGTTGCCAGCTATAAGGATTTTCAAGCCCTGACGGTACCATAGCCCGATATCCGAACGGCTCACTTAGCTAACTAAAAAATGAGAAACCAAAAACTCTGCACCAATAGCGGAAAAAAATTTATTCCGAATTCTTATAAAGAATCGAAATTTCACTGGTCAATCCAAACCTGACTACCCCTGTAAGTTCTATTTCTGGGGCCTTTAAGTACTGAGACTACTGCTTGTTTTGTCCTCAGATCCGGACTTATCCGAGTATTCTTCATATATTTCGAGGTACTTTTTACCGACCTTTTCCAGACTGAAATCTTCCGACGCCTCTTTCGCGTTCTCCGTGAGCTTCCCCCTTACCTCGTTCTCTTCCATGGCCTTCTTTATCAGCTCGACGAACTCCTCTTTGTCACTACCTTTCAAACAGCTCTTACCATCGACCAATAGGTCTTTATAGGCAGGTAAGTTTCTGGTCACGATTGGCAACCCATGTGCAGCTGCTTCCAGGAGGACTATCGCTTCGTTTTCTTCTTTTGAAGGAAAGAAGAAGAGATCACCGGAAGAAAGTGCCGCGTCAATATCCTCCACGTAGCCCGTAAATCGAACGTTGTCAGGAGAGTTATATATCACTTCGTCGGTACTGTCGCCAAACAGTGACGACCAGTCTATCTTCTGTCCGAACCAGAAGAATTGGTACTGGGGAAGTTCTCTGGCTACTTCCACAAAAGTTGTGACATCTTTTCTTGGTTTGACCTGTCCAATAGTTATTACTGTAGGGCGGTTCATGTCGTAGCGCTCTCTGAACCTCAGACGTTCCTGCTGGGAATATTCGACCCTTGAGAAATCAACTCCGTTGCTGACCACCCTAATTTTATCAGGACCGACGCCAAAATTTGACATCTTCGCCCTTGCGTATTCAGTCGGGGCAACTACCCTGTCAGCAGAGTTGTAAAGCCTCGAAAGCCAGAGCTTATTAACCAAAGGTTTCCCTATATACTGAGACAGGGTGAACCCTTTCTCAATGCTGCGTCCGGCGTGGACAAATACGATCCCCAGTTTGCCGCGCCGTTGTGCCTGCTTGAGTCTGAGATAGGAGAGCGGTCCAGGCCAATTTATATGAATTACGTCGTACGGCTCCCTGGGTTTATCCTTCACTTTTACCCCATGGATTTGAAGCGCCTTCCGCTGGTGATCTACAGCGGAGGTGATCCCGTGTGCCCCGTACATCATCGGGTCTTTATAAACGCAAACTGTATTCATACCCTGAATTCCCCACCTTTTAATTAAATGTAAATTTCTACCGAAAAAAGGCTAGTAAACAACCTAAATGAAAGCAAATTAAGACTTTAGATACAAACAGGGATTGATAAGACCAAACAGGAGAGTATAATACTTGACTAAGAACGTTTACTGGCGGTGAGATGAAATAGTGAATAACGAGGGAGAAAGCAAAAGCGGAACGGTCTCATCAAATGAGGAACTATCTGATGAAGACGAACCACCGAATATTAAACCAACCAATGTTACACTCAAACTACTAAAACGACCCACCATTCCGGCTCGGGAAATGTGTATACCTGCTGGGCCCGGTTCATTTGCAACCAACTTGGGACCGCGTCAAATCAAAATTCAATGAATACTACCTTATGATATACCTTACACCGTACCTTAACTGGTCCTTTTTTGGCAGAAATAATACTGTCAAACTCAAAAGTTATCAGCCTCTTAAAAAGAAGGGTGGTAGCTTTTGAAAATATTGGTCAAACTCTTCCGCATCTTCTTTAGGTTGGGACTTTTTACTTTTGGCGGCGGGTTTGCGATGATCCCGCTCATCGAAGAAGAGATCATAAAGAAGAATTCCATGCTCAAAGAAGACGAATTTTTCGACATCATCGCTTTCACTCAGAGCCTCCCGGGATCTCTTGCCGTGAACATGTCAATATTTATCGGCTACCATATTAAAGGGGTTTCCGGGGCTCTGACGAGCGCGATTGCCGTGGTCATACCACCCTTTTCAGTAATATTGCTAATTGCTTCTTTTTTCGTAAGGTTTCTGGAGTACCCAATCGCCCAGCAAGCCTTTAGAGGTATCCGAATTGCGGTTCTCGTATTGATCCTGCTCGCTTTAAAACGCCTTGCCCAGAAGGTCCACTGGAATATTCTAAAGATAATCCTCTCGGGCGGCATTATAGTTGCGATAAGTTTTTTTGGAATTCATCCTGGGTACGCAATATTATTATCGGCTGCTCTGGGTTATTTTGTATTCCAACCAATGGAAGAGAAAGAGGGATAGATCGTGTTTAGATTACTAACCGTCTTTCTCCAGGTAGGGATTTTTAGCTTCGGTGGCGGCTACGCCGCAATCCCCTTCATAGAGCAGCTGCTGATCGTGAGAAATGAGTGGATGGCGTACGAGGAGTTCATCGATATTATCGCCATAGCCCAGATGAGCCCCGGTCCCATAGCCGTGAACAGTGCTACTTTCGTGGGCTATAACCTGGGGAAATTTTTGGGTGCTTTGACGGCAACCGTGGGAGTGCTTTTATTGCCATCGCTGATAAGCATCACTTTAGCCAAGTACTTTAAGGAATTTAAAAAATCAAAGTATATCCGGGGCCTCCTGAAAGGTCTGCGCCCCGCCGTAATTGGCTTAATAGCAACCGCCGAAATTTCCATTGGCATTACGGCTTTCGTCGGCTATTCCAAAATAGTCATTGCTAAAAACGTCCTTATTGCCGTTTTAGTATTTATTTTCCTGGATTTACTCGATCAACACCCGATCGCAGCCATATTCCTGTCCGGCGTCCTGGGTGTGCTTATATTCTAATTACAAAGGAAAATAACCACTAACATTGATTTGTTTTCGAGCACGGATTCCTATCAAGACAAAAAATCTGGAGAGGCCGAGCATACCCGGCCTCTCCAGACTCATCAACTTGCCTAAAAACCAATTTATTTTTTTATCCAAGAACCGCCTCACCGTCTTTTATCGACAATTTACCCGCTTCTACGGTCTCTATTATATTTTGAAGGCCATAAAAGAACGAGTAACCTCCCACCGCGGCTGCGGTTTGACCAAATTCCTCTATTTGGACCTCTGCCTCGGATCGCGCTTTGTCGGACGGATATCTCAGGACAGCTACCGGGACTTCATTCTGCTTAAAGGTCCAGACCACTGCCGCCGTTTCCATATCGAGCCCTCCTACTTTATGAACCTCGCCGTCGTAAGAGCCCCATATTTTGTCTTCCAGAGTCCAATCCGCTCGTACATTGTATTTTCCCTTGTCCAGTTCCGGATCAAGCCTGAACAGATCTGCCCACCGGGCATTGAGTTCGTCGTTGGCCACAAAATAAGCACTCGATATTTGAACAACACCCTTATGGAGCGTCGGATCATAAGGCAGAGTGCTTTCTTCCCAGAGTTTCTGAAACCCGGTATCGCTCCTCGCACTCTCGAATCCGTCCGCCAGTAGCCCGGTAAGCACGGGATCAGTTCGTAACCAGATCGGATCGATAAACTCGTCCTTTTCTGGATCCCAGGTAGTAGTACTGCCGGGTTTGAATCCCTCCGGTCCGTACATCCCCTGTCCGGAAAATGCCACCGCGTAGGGTGCATAGACATCCATTATATTGCTTTCCTGAAGAACTGCCCCACATATTCCGCCGTGAGTGGCAAGATCGGGCTCGTACTTTTCCGGCAGCGTTTCAAAAATAAGAGCCGGGCTAAGCACTGCATTGTGCATACTCACTTTAGTGATACTGGTAACCAGCCGGGTCTTATCCCCTGTCTCCCAGATGTTGTAGACTCTTCCCATCTTCCCTTTGATAGTAGATGGAGTCCCGTATTCCTCCTTCAACAATTCGTTAAGCTGGTGGACTTCACCGCTAAAAGCACCCGTATGATGGATCACGACTTTGTCTCCCGCCACGCCTACGAAAGTTAAGCCAAGGACCAATACCAGTACTGCTGTTAGAACTCTTTTTTGCATGAAATTCCCCCTTTATTAGGTTATTAGTTGCGGAGCCCACAATTTTGTATAGGCTCCTCGATAGACAGCCCTTCCGGTGACCAAATAGCTCGTACAAACAATCAACGATCTGGCTGGTACCAATCGTGCCAGTAGGGGGGATAAAGTCTTCGAACTGTACTCATCGTCTGTGCCAAAGAAACTTCCGAGGAAAGAACTTGCCGACACTAACAATCAGAGTCGGCAATGGTAAGTCGAAATAAAAGATACCCAGCCTGACAGGTTTCACTTCTTACCCCCTTGCCAGGATGAGTGAAACCTATCCGCCTGGGTTTTCGCCTGAGTCAGGTTTGACCCTTCGGTGTGTAAAAGGACGCTTCCGTCTTTCAAATTAGCGGACGGTAGTCCCCCTTTCACTCGTAGCACGATGCGGTTATGGCCGCACGGTAGAAACATCCCAGCCAAATTCTGAGATTTATACGAGCTTTCAAACCAACAAACTTATTATTGGGATTATACTACCTAATAGAGACTACCTTTTCAAAGGTATCCAACCAGCTAACAAAAAGGGGCGCATTTTAAACATCTTTGGTCTGAGACTTGATTTCGCGAGATTCTGACCCTGAGATTAACCAAGATATTCTTTGTCTATCGAAGCCCCGATTGTATAATTCGGGTCTACCATATTAGCCAGGCGGACTTTCCCAATCTGGGTCAGCAACATATAGGCATCCCATTTATCAAATCCGTACTCAGAAACCATCCAATCAATTAGATCCGCGTAAGCAATCTTCGCCGCGTTTTCCAGGGGGCGAGTGCTACCGATGCTCATTATAAAATCCTCGTTCTCCAGCCGGGGCCAGTTAATATTCCACTCCTTCACCAGCTCAACACTTACAGTTGTCCGGGTTGGTTGTTCTACTGCGGTTCCATTGAGTTCTCCATCGCCCTGAATCGCGTGACAGTCCCCAAGATATAGGAGTGCCCCCGGAACCCGAACCGGTAAATAGATAGCTGAACCCGGTCGCACGTCAGGCAGATCCATATTACCGCCGTGTTTTCCCGGTGCCATCGTGTTAATCGAGTCGATCTCCGGAGAAGTTGCAATAGTACCTATAAGTGGCTCATAAGGTAAAGTTATTTCGTCGTCCCAGATCACAGCGTCTTCAGTAACCTCGACCTTTTTTACGATTTCCGGGAGAGGCTCACCTAAGGTGGGGGCCCTCTCCGTACCTGCCAGTCCACCGAAGTTTGGGCTTATACGGGTAGTTCCCCTGGGTTGATCGCCCCTTGGTTCTATTGACTTTATATAAACTTTCAGGGCGTCTCCTTTTTCCGCACTCTGGACGAATACGGGACCGTTTACAGGATTTGAGTCCTCGAGTACCTCACTCGGAACCGTGTCCTCGTCCTCAATTTTCCCTCCAAAAGCGTCCTTGGTTTCGAACAAGATCTCATCGCCGGACTCCACTTCCAAAACTGGCTCCGCATACGGTCCAATGGTGTTGTGATATTCACCTTGCTTTTCTTCAGTAACTTCGTGTTTCATGAAACCTCCCTTGAACCATATAACTGTTCGTACTCTCTTAGTTTACCGTTAGTCTTTCATTTATCAAATCAGTATTCCGTTTCTTTTTCGATTTGGTTCTCTCATAACCAATTTGTTGGTACCGTCCCCTTTCCTCAAACTAGATTTTTTCTTTTACCGGGAAGACTAAGTTGACTAAACAACGGCGGTATCATTTTGTATATTTTACTGCAGAAAAAATACAGAAATAATACACCCGCTGGGACAAGAGGAGGTACCAAAGTGACAGAGAAGAAAGCAAGTCACGTTCAGAAAGAAAAGGATAAGGTGAGCCAGCACTACGACATAGACCCGGAAGTCTTCGAGGTCTTTCTGGATGAGCACATGAATTACAGCTCTGCTTATTTTGAGGAAGGAACGGAGGATCTCGACGAGGCTCAGCAGAAGAAACTGGACGTTATTGCGAACAAGATAAAACTGAGCGCCGATGATAAATTGCTGGACGTAGGTTGCGGCTGGGGCAATACCCTGCTCTACTACAGCGAGAACTACGGTTGCGAAACAACTGGCCTAACTATTGCCGAGAATCAGGCTGAAGAGATAAGAAAGAAGGCGCGAGAAAGGGGATTGGCTGGCAGGGTATCGGTCCTGGTGGAGCATTTTCAGGAGTCTTCCCTGCGACCGGAAAGCTTTGACAAAATTATTTTCATTGGATCCATAGTGCATATCGAGGACCGGGCCGGTGCCGCTGAGCTGACCCACTCCCTGCTGAAGAAAGGAGGCTTGTCATTAATATCCGAAACTTACTTACCTCGGAAGGATCAGACCACCGAAACTAGAGCCTCCAATTTTATCTCGGACCAAGTTTTCGGTTACGGTAACTTGATTACCCCGGGAGGGGAGATAAGATTACTGGAAGAAGCAGGGTTTGAACTCCTTGGAGTGGAGAATATCACCAATCACTACGTCAAAACTCTTGATAAATGGATAAGCAGAGTTAAGGAACGAAAAGGGGAAATCGACAAAAAACTTCCGGGCCAATCAAAGAAGCTCAGGACCTACCTAACCCTGGCTCGCCGGGCGTTAAAGCGTAGAACGTCCTTGCAGCAGCAGATTCTGGTTCGGAAGCTGGGGGCTAAGTAAGTGTTACCAACTATTTAGAATCATTTCCCGCCCTTCCGGACGGAGCTTATAACAAAACTGTTTCAGGCAAATTGTTACCTACTTCGAAAACTCGAGACCCAGCATCCAGCAGTCAATTTGGAACTGGCTTTGTGGTTGTAGCGGACTCAAAGGCGTAGGGCGAA
>CAZYPS010000040.1:0-15466 GCA_964649445.1 uncultured Thermotogae bacterium
GATTATACATGGGAAATTCCAAAGACGGGTAATATGAGAGTCCCCGGTCGTCTCTTCGTTGACGAGGACACGGCAAAGGAACTGGTCGACGAAGCCCGGGGAGGAGCGGACTGGAACGCTCTGGATCAGGTCATCAATGTTGCCTCTCTCCCGGGAATCGTGAAGGCTTCAATTGGCCTGGCCGACATCCACCCTGGTTACGGTTTCCCCATCGGAGGAGTTGCTGCTTTTGAGAAGGATGAGGGCTTAGCCGTGGCAGGTGGAGTCGGATTCGACATAAATTGCGGGGTTCGACTGCTAAAGACACCGTTAAACACCAGGGAACTTGAGAAATCGAAAGAGCAAATTGCGGACGACCTTCACGAGACGATACCGGCCGGACTCGGGTCCGAGGGAGAAATAGATCTGTCGGTCGACGAGATCAACCACGCTCTAACCGAAGGAGCTCAGTTCTCGATAGACAGAGGCTACGGATTCGAGTCGGATCGGGAATTCATAGAGGAAACCGGAAAAATTAAAGGAGCCAACCCTGACCACGTAAGCCGGAGAGCCAAACAAAGACAGTTCAAACAAATCGGGACCCTGGGTTCGGGAAACCACTATCTCGAAGTCCAGAGGGTAGAAGAAATTTACGAAACAAAAGCCGCTAAAGCTTATGGATTATCAGAAGACCAAGTATTAATTGCGATTCACACGGGATCAAGGGCTCTCGGCCACCAGATAGGACAGGACTACCTGGAAAAGCTCGAAGAAGCAAGCAATCAATACGACCTTCCGATCATGGAGAAGGAGCTAGTTTCCGCCCCTATAGACAGCCCGGAAGGCAGGAAATACCTCGGTGCTATGCGCTGCGGTATCAATTGCGCATTTGCAAACCGTCAGGCTCTGTCCGGACTGGCCCGACGCGCTTTTAAGCGATCAATTGGACTAAACCCACGAGATGTAAAAACAATATATGAGGTTGGCCACAACACGGCAAAGTTGGAAAACCACCGGATCGAGGCAGAAAATAAAGAATTGCTTGTCCACCGAAAAGGCTCCACCAGGGCATTTGGACCCAACAGGAATGAGTTACCCAAACCTTATAGAGAAGTGGGTGGGCCGGTACTGGTTGGGGGAACAATGGGGACGTCTTCCTACATCCTTCGTGGATCGGAAAAGGCAATGAACGAGACGTTTGGCAGCGCTATTCACGGCGCCGGCAGAGCGATGTCGCGGAAGAAAGCCAAGTCCAAATTCTGGGGCGAGGATGTTGAGAAAAGGCTAAACAAAGAAGGTATAACCGTTCGATCCCATTCTTATCCGGGACTTGCCGAGGAAGCGCCAGGAGCTTATAAGGACGTGGACCGTGTAGTCTCCTCTGTCCACCGGAGCGGACTTACGCCCGCAGTCGCCAAACTTAAACCATTGATAGTGGTTAAAGGGTAATTTTTAGTTATTCTTTATCGCCCGGAGATGCTGAATCAATTAACTGCTATAAGCTAAGAGGAGTTAACAGTAATATTCGCTCCTTCCTTTCGGGCTTTATCAATCTTTTTGGCCTGCGGGGACCCTCGATCCAGTTTTATTCTCCCCTTCTTGGATACAGCACCGGAAAATACGCGGTTGCCGTCAACGGATATCTCAACTTCTTCCTCCCGGAGAGAGGAGTTAAAGTTCAATATCAGATATTCGTCCGTCTCTTTTATTTTTAACGTTTCCTGGTCCGACGCCCGTTCCTGGAAACTTCGAACGTCGATACTGAGTCCCAGTTCGTCCTCAAGGTCGTCTATCTTCTCTCCTCCCCGGCCGAGGACGGCTGGAACGTGATTATCCGCTACGTAAATAGCGATCCGGTTGTCGGACTTTATCTCCAGATCAAATTTAAAGTTGAATTCGTTACCGAGATAGTACTCCAGCTCTCTTCGCGCCAGTTTCCAGATTGGCTTATCATCCGACCCCTCCACCCCCATTACTACGACCTGCTCCCCAAACGTGTACATCTCGTAAGCAAGATTGCCGCTATCAAAATCCCTGACCTCTATCACCGGACGGGCAAGATCACCCTGTTCCATACCGGATGGCGTCTTAACAGTGAGTTCGACGTCAAAAACCTGCTTTATATCACCTTTGTCTACGTGAACCACAGTGTCAACTATCTGGGGTATCATTCCTAGCTCGACCCTGCCGATCAACCGCTGAAGGGAGTCAATTGCTTTTGTGGCGTGGACGACACCTACGAGCCCAACGCCCGACATACGAAGATCGGCAAAAACCTCGAAGTCGGCCGTCTGTCGCATTTCGTCAAAGATCGTATAATCGGGTCGTGTCAGCAAGAGCACTTCAGCCGTATTTGCCATCTCACCGTCCAGGTCTCTGTACTGGCTTATCTCAGGTGAAACATCCAGATCCCGGGGTTTCTCCATCGTCTTAACTATCCAGCCGGAAGTCCGGAGAAATTCCGACAGAGCCTGAACCAGAGTAGATTTACCCATACCCGGTGCCCCGGATACAACTACTCCCCTGTGGGATTCGTTTAACCGCTCTTCCAGCAAGTCAGAGTAAGAATAATCTCCTATTTTGGTTTTCTTTACGGGTCTCGTCGCTGTTATCTCCACTGCATCGGAGAACGGGGGCTTAGCTATGGCTATTCTCAGATCAGCAAGCTGGACTACCGACGCCCCGCCTGAATCCATCTCAATAAACCCTGACGGGTGAGTATCAGCAGCTTCCACGATCTCCTCGGCAAACCGCTCTAGCTCTTCCGCACTTAGTTCCTCCTCACCAATGGGTTGGAGGTTCATACTCCCCGGTGTTCCCTTCTTAGCCTTGGGGACTGTACCTGACCTCAGGTGAACGGACATCGTATTGTCGTCAAAGTAGTCCAGCAGCCCCAATCTTTCCAAATTAAGCGTTGCCGTCTCTTCCTGAGGTTCGTCAAGGAGTACGGATATGCCCTTGCTCTGCCCTACAGTAGCCTGAATTTTGTCGTTTGTAACGAGTGTTGCCCCTTCCTTTTCCGCTAAATTTCTGATCATCGCGTCGATTTCGCCAGAATCCTCGAGATCCAGTTCTGACCTGGTTGGCCTCTGACCCTTAAATTCCAGGTCCATTCGGCCCCTGTCACACCTATCCCTGAGCCTCTCCAGTTCGGTCAATCCTTTGTACCCGGTTTCCTTTCCTGCAGTAGCTTTTGCCTCAAGCTCGGCAACAACTGCCTCGGGTACTATCAACCTAGCACCATTAATCTTCTCTTCTGTAAGAAGGTCAGTAACCCTGCCATCCACGATGACACTCGTATCGAGAACGTACTTTTCTTTTGCTTTATTCATTTCCTTACCTCTCCGAATTAGACTTGAATTTGTCCAGCGATTGATTGGTGAAACGGCGCAACCAAAAGGTCAATCTAACGAAGAAAGTATCAATTTAGCCAATCGATCGTGATCGTGCTTAACCGTCCTTTTCCCCTCTAGCTCAAGTGTATCAACCAGATCATCAAACATGGGTTTAACACCATATTTATTATCGTCAACCAGATCCTGTTCAACAAGTTCGGCTCCTTCCCGGGCGTACCGATCCAGCAACTCCTGGCTTGCCTTTCCCACGTTTACTACGGCATAATCAAGTCTTGATAGATCCATATAGGACCCCAGCACCTCCAGGTGATCGGTCGCTGAAAAACCGTCAGTTTCTCCGGGCTCCGTCATAATATTAGTTACGTAAAACTTTTTCCCCGATGACTCTTCAATCGCCTTCCCAATACGATTAACCAATAAATTCGGAACCAGAGAGGTAAATAAACTCCCCGGACCAAGTACTACAACGTCGGCGGATTTTATCTCCTCTATGGCGGGCTGATAAGGCGGCGCTTTCTCTTCCAGCTCGATCTCCTCTATTTTGCCAGGATGACTGGTAACGTTACTTTCGCCGGAAACAACTTCGTTACCCGCAAGCCTGGCAACAAGGTTCGTATTTTTTAACGTGGACGGGATTACTCGTCCTCTGATATTCAAAAGCTTGCTGGTCTCTTCTATTGCCCTATCAAAACTACCTTCCATTTGTTCGACACCGGCAATTATCAAATTGCCCAGGGAATGGCCCCCAAGTTCGGAACCGTTTTCAAATCGATGCTGAAATATCTTACTCATCCGGGACTCGTCGTCGGCAAGAGCAATAAGACAGTTCCTGATATCCCCGGGAGGAAGCATGTCCATTTCCCGTCTCAACCTGCCGGAACTACCGCCGTCGTCCATAACCGTAACAACTGCAGTTATATTTGAAGTGTATTGTTTTAGCCCTCGCAACAGGACGGAAAGACCGGTTCCGCCACCAATAGTCACGACTTTCGGTCCC
This sequence comes from uncultured Thermotogae bacterium, assembly GCA_964649445.1. GTDB lineage: Bacteria > Bipolaricaulota > Bipolaricaulia > M55B111 > M55B111 > JAGXLP01. The sequence continues at coordinate 4,333 of CAZYPS010000040.1, forward strand.
CGTTCCAGTAACCTGCTCCGCAATATCAGATTTGAAGGAGACTTATTTAATAAATCGAGAGGGCCGGTTATGGATAAAGCTAGTCGACTCACACCCCATATCAGGCCGAGAATCCCCCCTAAAAGGGCAAACGTAGCGGTCAGATAATAGTAGATAGGGTTCGAAGAAAGGATGTCGTAAAGCGCACCTACTGTTTGTCCTCCAATCAGTAAAATAAGAGAAAATCCAACCATTAACCCGGAGACTATACCGAGGACTCCCCAGCGTTTGATTCTCATTCCGGGATAAAGCCATTTGGAAAGCTTATTCCAGTTCATCCGAGATAATCTAATCCTTGGGGGTTAATTTTACGTCCATTACTTCTTCGAAGTCGCTCAATCTCTCCAGAAGTTCCCTCTCGAGCTTCACTCGAAAGCCTTTGCCCGCCTTTACAACCCTGTAACTATCGGTCTGATCGTCAGCAAGAGTAAAGTAGACTGGAGTATCACCATCTCCGGGTATATCCCCTATATCCTCCAGAGTTTCCTCTGAAACCAGGTTAGCATTCAGAACTATTTCCATCTCGGTCTCTACCTCGGACCAGGCCTTTTCAATGGGTAGCACTTTTTGAACGATTAACTGTCTTTCACCGTCCCTTTCTCCTATCTCCGCCTTTACCAGCAATATGTTATCAGTTACCAGCAGGGAAGCCGCTTCGTCGAACACGTTCGGAAAAGCTACTAGTTCCTGCTCGCCGTATCCATCAGAAAGGGTGATGAAAGCCATAGGATCGCCGTCTCTCGTACTTATCTGGTTCATTTCACTTATCCTACCGGCAAGCCACGCGGAGCCGTTAAGCCCGGCTCCGTCCAGTTCGTCCAGCTGACAGCAGGAAAAAGAATCGAGTTCGAACCTGTGCTCCTCCAGAGGATCACCGGAAATATATACGCCGAGAAACTCCTTCTCGAGTCTGAGCCTCTCCCCGCGAGAAAACTTCTCCATCTCTTCCCTGGGAGTATTGTCCTCCTGGAAAGATACCCCCTGATCGAAAAAAGACTGTTGACCGCTCTTCTGCTGGTCCGCGGAGATACCGCTAACCTCAAGCCCTTTATCCATCTGGGAAAGGAGGTACTTCCTCGTACCAAACTCGTCCAGCGCACCCACTTTTATGAGGCTCTCCAGCGACTCCTTGTTGAGATCTCCTCCAAGACGCTGGCAGAAACCCAGGAAAGACGAATACCCATCGTTTCTTTTATCCACTACGGCTTTCGCGGGCTTCGAGCCAACGTATTTTACTGCCTCCAGCCCGAACCTAATATCTCCATCCTCCGTCGGAGAAAATCCGAGAAGGCTTTCGTTTACGGAGGGCGGAAGAACTTCTATACCCATTTCGTTACAGTCTTTTATGTACTTTTCAACTTTGTCTTCGTTACCCCCTACGGAAGTAAGGAGGCTGGCCATGTAGGAGGCAGGATAATTCGCTTTGAGCCAGGCGGTCCAGTAGGAAATGCGGGCGTAAGCTGTTGAGTGAGACTTGTTGAAACCGTAACGGGAAAATTTGTCAATATCCGCGAACAGGTCATTTGCCTTCTCTTCCGATATTCCGTTGTCGATACAGCCCTGGACGAACTTTTCCTTGAGCTGGTTCATCACTTTCTTCTTTTTCTTACCCATAGCGACTCGAAGCGTGTCCGCTTCCGGAAGAGAGAACCCGGCTAACTCCTGGGCCATCTGCATTATCTGTTCCTGATAGATCGGCAATCCATAGGTACCATCCAGGACGCCTTCTAACTCCGGATGGGGATAAGTTACGTCCTGCCTGCCATGTTTCCGTTCGATGTAGTCCTCGGTCATTCCACTTTCCAGCGGCCCAGGGCGATATAAAGCGTTCGCCGCGACGATGTCCTCGAACTCCTCTGGCTCGAGGCGCTTCATCAATCCCTGCATCCCCTCACTCTCCAGCTGGAAAACTCCAATCGATCTTCCCTCTCTTAACAACTCATACGTCGCTTCGTCTCCGTCTGGAATATCTTCAATGGAAAGAGATTCACCCTCGACCTCTTCTATCAGTTCGAAGGCATTTTCGATAATTGTCAGGTTTCTGAGGCCAAGGAAGTCCATCTTGAGTAACCCGATATCCTCCAGCACGTCCATATCGTACTGGGTAACGACTTCACCATCACTTAACCTCTGAAGGGGTGTGAAATTCGTCAATTCACCTGGAGCGATAACGACTCCCGCCGCGTGGGTCGAAGCATTTCTCATCAAACCTTCGAGCTTTCCGGCTACGTTGAAAAGCCTGCTGTAAGTCTGATTGGCACTCGATTTTTCCTTCAGTTCAGAAACGCTTTCAAGAGCTTCATCGAGTGAGCTACCGCGCGGTATCGCTTTAGCTATCTTATCGGCATCATCGTATGGAATGTCCAGTACTCGGGCCACGTCCCTTATGGCACTCCTCGCCGCCATCGTATCGAATGTACAAATCTGGGCAACCTGGTTTTCCCCGTACTTGTCGACGACATAATCTATAACCTCGTCTCTGCCCTCCATGCAAAAGTCGATATCGATATCCGGCATACTGACACGACCGGGATTTAGAAAACGCTCAAAGAGGAGATCGTGTTCCAGAGGATCGACATCCGTAATTCCCAGGGTATACGCAACAACACTTGAGGCAGCCGAGCCTCGACCTGGACCTACAGGAATGTCGTTTTCTTTAGCAAATTCGATAAAATCCCGGACAATTAAGAAATAGGTGGGATAACCCATATCGTCTATGATGCCCAGCTCGTGGTCTATCCTCTCTTCTATCTCGTCCGTTATCTCACCCCAGCGGTCTCTGGCACCTTCCTCAACCAGTCGCCGCAGGTAATCCAGGGAAGAGTCGTAATCGTCGGGAACTTCAAACGGTGGGAGGAGGTAATCGTCACCAAAGTCAAGGTCGACTTCACACCGGGAAGCTATTTCTACGGTATTTTCCAGCGCCTCAGGGACGTGGGAGAAACGTTCCTGCATTTCTTCAGGGGATTTGAGGTAATATTCTTCTCCCTCGTACCGCATCCGGTCCTCGTCAGTAATCTTTTTGTTGGCTTTGATATTCAGCAGAACTTCGTGAGCCAGCCGGTCGTCCGGATCGAGGTAGTGAACGTCGTTGGTCGCAACGAGATCGAGGTCTAGCTCTTCGGCTACTTCTATTATCTGATCATTTAGTTCGTCCTGTCCTTCGACGTCCTGATCCTGCAGTTCGAGATAAAAGTCCTCCTCACCGAATATGTCAGCATATTTCTTTCCGGCCTCCAGAGCACCGTTATAATCACCCTGGAGTAGTTTTTTCGGTACTTCTCCACTTTTGCAGGCGCTCAAAGCAATTAAATTGTCGGAATATTTGGAAAGAAGCTCAGTGTCAACTCTGGGTTTATAATAGAAACCTTCGGTAAACGCCTTGCTGGAAAGTTTTACGATATTTTGGTACCCCTGGTTGTTCTTTGCCAGCACCACAAGGTGAAAGTACGTATCCTTTCCCTGATTACCCCCTCGTTTTTCGTGCCGGCTTTCAGGAGCGACATACAGTTCGCAACCGATAATTGGCTTTATTCCGAGGTCCTGAGCCTCTTGGTAGAACTCCACGGCACCCCGTATATTACCGTGATCAGTCAGCGCAATTGCTGACATGCCCTGGTCTTTAGTCTTTTTCAACAATCCTCTGATCGTATTTGTTGAATCCAGGAGGCTATATTCAGAGTGAGTATGTAGATGGACGAAATCCATAGTTCTCCTTTCCCCTAGCTGTTTTATTCGGACTCCTCACCAGCGGGATAAACCAAACCGAGCTCTTCCCTGGCAAGTTTTTCTATATAATCCAGGTCGTTACGCCTATTCCTTTTTTCTAACAGTTCGGAGATCTCTTGTCTCAAATCGCCCCTTTCTTCCTCCAGCTGAGCTATCTCGGCTTGCAGAGTAAATATCTCTTGAAATCTTCGCCAGTAGACCCAGCCCAGGAAACTAGCGATAAGTAAGGCAACAACGAGTAATAGGGAAACGGTCCGGTTCCCCATGATGACTCCAAGTTTGGAATCTTCCTCCGTAATATCTCCCATATTTAATTAATTCGGACCGTTTCGAAGATGTTTAACTAAACCAGCTCCACTACATCGGCCATTCGGCCAGCGGCAGATCGTATTCGTCTTCTATTCTGAGCAACTGGTTGTATTTACTCAACCTGTCGCTTCGAGACAGGGAGCCCGATTTCAGCTGTGTTGTAGGCAATCCAGTGGCCAGGTCCGCGATAAACGTATCCTCCGTTTCACCTGATCTGTGTGAAATTACGGCGGAATAACCGGCTTTCAGTGCAGTTCGCACAGCCTGGATTGTTTCCGTAAGTGTGCCAATCTGGTTCACCTTTATCAGGATCGAATTAGCTACACCCCGGTCTATACCCTTCCGCAGACGTTTAACATTTGTGACAAAGAGATCGTCTCCCACTATCTGTATCCTGTCTCCGAGCTCTTCGGTCATTCTCTTCCATCCATCCCAGTCCTGCTGATCTAGACCGTCCTCAATCGATATTATCGGGAACTTGTCGACCCACTCTGAATACAGATCAACCATATCTTCGGAAGTAATGCTCGATCCTCCGATATGATAAGTCCCATCACGATAAATTTCGCTGGCAGCGGGATCCAGTGCGATAGATACGTCATCGCCCGGCTCGTAACCCGCTTCAGTAATAGCCTCTACAAGAAGATTCAAAGCTTCTTCTTCCCCGTCCAGATCAGGAGCAAAACCACCTTCGTCACCAACCGAAGTCGGCATTCCCCTTCCGGAAAGCAGGCTCTTTAAATTATGGAAAACTTCGGATCCCATCCGGGCTGCCTCGCCAAAACAATCGGCTCCTACCGGAACCACCATAAATTCCTGGAGATCTATGTTGTTATCCGCGTGTTCACCTCCGTTAACCAGATTCATCATGGGGATGGGTAGGCTGGCAGGAGTTACGCCGGCGACGTATTTAAATAGAGGGACCCCCAGTTCGTTTGCAGCCGCTCGTGCCACCGCCAGGGAAACACCCAATATGGCGTTAGCTCCAAGATTACTTTTATCTTCCGTTCCATCAAGCTCAATCAATCGCTGATCTATCTTTTCCTGCCAGAGAGGATCGTAACCATCAAGGGCATAGGAAATCTCTTCGTTTATATTTTCGACAGCTTTCTGGACCCCTTTACCTCCGTATCTATCGGGATCTTCGTCCCTCAACTCTAGAGCTTCAAACTTGCCGGTCGAAGCTCCGGAAGGAACCGCAGCCTTACCCCAGGCACCGTTCTCCAGCACTACTTCAGCTTCCACTGTCGGATTTCCGCGCGAATCAAGAATCTCTCTTCCAATTACTTCTCGTATCTTAGCCATGAATATCATCCTTTTTACGATAATTTTTTTGAGATGAATTAACTAAATCTCGGACAAATTATTATAATCGAAGATAAGTGAATACTGCAACGCGCCCACGGCGAAATAAACTGATCGTATTAGTTTGAACAGCCGGTTGAAAGACCGTTTCCTGCCGGGATAATTACCTGGGCCAAGAACCCTGAAATTTCTCATCCGAACTTTCGACTACAAATATATTTAAAGTGAGGGAAAATTGTGAATTTAGCAGCGGCAGCCGATATCGGAGCGTATTCTACAAAGGTGGTAACAGGAGAACTGAAAGACGGAGCAATTACCCTTGAAGGTGTGGGTAAGTCCAAAAGCGAAGGTATAAAAAGCGGTCGAGTCATTAAGCCCGAACGAGCCGGAAAATCCCTTAAGGAAGCGGCGGAAAGAGCTGAAGAGATGGCATCGGAGAAAATCCATTCGATCCACTTTGGCGTTAAAGGTGGGCCTCTTCGGTTCTCGACGAACGAAGCCACTGTGACTATCACATCCGAAGACAGAAAGGTCAAAAGGAAAGACCTAGAGAGGCTGAAAGACCTCGTAAGTTCGGTAGAGCTGGGAATAACTGAAAAAATCATAACGACTATACCCCACGGTTTTAAGCTCGACGACCAGAAGGGAGTCACCGATCCAATTGGACTGGAGGGCCGGAGACTTGACATCACCGTTACTCTGGTTATAGCCAACAAGAAGTTAGTGGATAACTTTAGCAAAACTGTCTCTCGTGCGGGTTACGAACTGGGTGGTTTATTACCCGCGCCACAGTGCAAGGGGGTTTTGCTGCTGACCGAAGAAGAAAGGAGAAGGGGTAAGGTCCTCATCGATTTCGGAGAGGAAACCACGGAATTACTTTTCTACAAAGATAATCAAATTGTGGATCAAATTACTCTACCTCTGGGTGGAAAGACCCTAACAGAGGATCTGGCCGCAAAATTAAATGTATCTCGAAAAAAAGCCCGGAAAATAAAACAAGAGTCCTATCTCTCGGATCCGGACGGGAACCGGAAAACTTCCGATCAAATCAAAGACGATCTGAAAAGAAAGGGAGAGGAGGTATTTTCGACAATATCAGCTAGAACCCAGGAAATCTTCGACCTTGCCCTCTCAAAAACTCGGGACCAGGGGCACGGGACTTCACTGGACTATGGGGTAAAGATCACGGGCGGAAGTTCGAGACTGACCGGTCTGGTTGAATTTCTCAATGATACTTTTGAGCCTTACTTCGAGCGCGGTACTCCTTCCCCGCCAGTAGCTGGAATAAAGGACGTAGTCGATAACCCGAGTTACGGCCAGGCCCTCGGATCGTTAAACTGCATCCTGGAAGAAAGAATTACAAGCAATTACCATGAGCCTCAGGGCTCAAAGAAACTCCAGTTGCTACACTGGATTCGGGAAAAATTAAGATCCACCTTTTCTGATTTGCAGTAGAGCCTTAGCCAGAAAGTTTAGAATAGCCTTTCGAGGTAATTCCCCCAATTAAAAAAGGGCCGCCCTGAATAGAGGCGGCCCGATAGTTTCTCTCAAATCTATCTCTACTTCTTGGTTATGTCCCAAATTCGAATGTCCATAGTAGCGTCGACGAAGATATTCTCCACGTTGGGCTGGTAAACGACGTACGCCTGAGCCAGGTTAGCCCAGAGAGGGAGGAACGGAACGTCCTGAGAACTTAGAATTTGAAATGCTTCGTAAAGGTTTCCTCTCCTCTCCTCGTCCGGGAGGGATTTCGCCGCGTTCACGATCTTTTTGTAGGCATCGTAGTTAGGATGATGGTCGAAGTAGGTACCGAGTCCTTCCGGCGACCCTGTGGTCCAGGGCTCGAGGAAGTTGCTCGCTTCGAGGTAGTCCGGGTACCAGCCGAGCAGGAACATGCCAAATCCACCATTGGCCATCCTTTCAGTGTAAGCACCCCATTCCAGGCTCTTTACCTCGACACTGAAGTTGTCGAGATGATCAAGACTTCCCTGCAGGACGGCAGCAACATCCGCTTCCGTCGTACCGTAATGTTTGGGCGTGTACCAGAGCGTAGCCTCGAGAGGGTTATCGGCGGTATATCCGGCGGATTCGAGCAAGGATTCAGCTTTCTCCAAGTCCTGCTCCGGGAAAGTAGCCATTCTACCGTTCCAGCCTCTAGGAACCATGGTATAAATGGGATCGGCAAGGCCGCTAAATACTTGTTCGGCAATTTTCCTTCTGTTCACTGCGTAGGTCACAGCCCGTCGGACCCTTTCGTCGCTGAACACTTCGTTAGTGACGTTGAACAGCAAGTACCTTACACTCGGGCTGTTCGGCGTATGCTGCGTTTCAAAGTCCGGCGATTCGTCGAGCTCTTTGATATCAACCGGGTTCATCGTCCGGAATGCGACATCTACATCCTCTGCTTCCAGAGCGGTCCTAAGACCCGTACTATTGGAATACTTAAGCTCTATTACCGTACCCATCTCCGGAGCACCGGCATAGTAATCCTCGTAGGCTTCATATATTACGGACTCATTGGGCTTATAACTGTTAAGCTTATAGGGGCCAACTCCGACGAGTTCCCCTTTTGCAAACTCATCGGCAGGAGTACCGTTCTTGTTCCAGACCAGTGCAGGTGCAACCTGACCGGTTACACGCTTGAGAAAAGTCGCGTTCGGTTCAGCCAATGTTATCTCAAGAGTATAGTCATCAACTACACGCATGGTTTCGATCGGGTCCCCAATCAAAAAGACTCCACCTTCGGGACCGTCAAGGTCCATAGCCCGCCTGAACGACCATTTTACGTCCTCAGCGGTGAGAGGATCTCCGTTGGTAAAGGTTACGTCGTCCCTCAAGTGGAATGTGTATTTCTTCGCCATCGGGCCAACTTCCCAGTCCTCCGCCAGGGCGGGACCTACTTCAGTACTCCCGGGTTTAATTTTTAGTAGCGAATCACTCATCATTCGGAGGACGTGCCAGCTGTAGTGGTCGTAGGAATTGGCGGGTGAAAGTTGAGTGACACGATCCGTCGTTCCTATGACCAGCGTATCCGGACCACCTGCACCGAATCCAACTAATGAAAATCCTAAAGCCAATGCAAAAACTATAGCAAATACTGAAAGTTTCTTCATTTTTCAAACCTCCTTAATTAATATTCTAGGTAAATCAATACCTCCAGACTTCACCTTTTCTATTTCTTTTTCTACTATTACCCTCTACCACCCCCACAGTGCTCGGTATTTTACCTAATTTTATGCTCTGAAGTTTTCCGTAGACTTGCCTAGCAGTTTACGAATTTAAGTTTAACATCAAATAGGATTAGCAATCAAGCAAAATATAGGGGTAAAGATACTGAATGTTATTCGTGAATGGTGTAACAATAGACAAGTTAGAAATTAAGTGGTTGTTTTTCGGCTCTCACTTAACCGGCTCTCTGCTGCTGCCTTTTGGGATTGAGCAGATCACTAATACCTTCTCCAACTAAACCGAACCCCAGTGAGAGGAATACGATCATCAAACCGGGAAAAGTGACCAACCACCAGTAACCAGCCTGGAGAAACTTCTGACCGTTCTGAATGTCAAAACCCCAGTCCGGAGTCGGAGGAGGCAAACCAAAACCGAGATAGGCGAGAGCAGCTTCCGTGAGGATTGCATCGGCTATATTGAAAGATGAAACCGCCATGATAGCGTTAACCACGTTAGGAGCTATATGCTTAAACACGACCCTGACGCTGCTCGCACCCATCGCGTGGACGGCTTCAATGAAGGTTTCTTCCTTGATTGTCAATACTTCGCTCCTGGTCACTCGGAAGTAAGTTGGAATGTAGACGACGGAAATCGCGAGAATCATCGTGTCGACACCGGGCTGAAGCACCGAAACCAGGACTATGGCCAGAATAATCGAAGGGAAAGAATATAGCGCATCCATGGTGAGTGAAAAAGCCCGGTCCAGAGCACCGCCAACAAAACCAGCTATTAAGCCAAATAGGGTGCCGGCACTCATGGAGAGAGCAATTGAACCAAAAGCAACTATTATTGGAGCCCTGGCGCCGCTAATTACGCGAGAGAACAAATCCCGCTGTAGTTGATCAGTCCCCATAGGATGCTTTAACGAGGGCGGAGCTAATCGCGGAGCTGACCTATACTCCACCGGATCGTACGGAGCAAGCCATGGTGCAAAAATCGTTATTAACAGATATAGAATAACAACAGTCGATCCAACTGCCAGCAGTTTCTGACGCCCCATAGCTCCTCTGAGCCTTTTTAAAGGACCGATTAATAGCTTTCGAAAAAATAGCATTTAGTACTTCACCCTCGGATCGACCTGAGCGTAGATTATATCAACCAGGAGATTGATCGTCGTGATAAAAATGGCGATCATGACTATCGCTCCCTGAATCGAGGGAAAGTCTCTGGCATTGACACTGGTAATCAAAAATCGCGCAACACCCGGCCAAGCGTAAATAGTTTCAGTCAAAACCGCCCCGCCAATCAGGATGGCAAACTGAAGGCCGAAAACCGTGAGTATCGGAATTAAAGCATTTCGTAACGCGTGTTTGTATATGACCAACCTTTCCTGAAGTCCTTTGGACCTTGCCGTTTTCACGTAATCCTTATCAAGGATCTCAAGCATATTAGCACGAGTCATTCGTCCCAGAAGACCAGCCTGAATAATCCCCAGAGTCAGGGCAGGCAATATTAAATGCCTCAATGCTTCGAAGAATAACTTGAAATCACCTTTAATCAGTGCATCGAGGGTATAGAATCTCGTTATCGGGTCGAAAGTCGCCATGGAAAGGGCGTCGAGACGATTACCTACGGGCAACCAACCGAGGAAGACGGCAAAAATAATTTGGAACATGAGACCCATCCAGAACAGGGGAACCGCAAAAGCACCAATGTGAAAAACTCGCAACCCGTGATCAACAAAAGTATCGCTATAGACAGCTGCCCAGGCACCGGTGGAAACTCCCAAAATCAACGCTATAGTCATGCCGTAAAAGGCCAATTCGAGTGTAGCTGGTATTCTAAGCATTAGTTCATGCAATACTGGTTCGTCCGTTCTAAAGGAAGTTCCGAAGTCCCCCTGGACAAGTCCTCCCAGGTAATCGATAAACTGTCGGGGAATCGACTTGTTTAGTCCCATCCTCTCTCTGACACTCTGAATATATTCCTCGGATACGTTTCGGCCTCCGAGCATAGCCCTGGCTGGATCACCCGGGATAACTCTAAGAATGAGGAATACGACCGTTATAAGAATCAGCAACATCGGGATGGTGGAGCCCACCCGCTGAAGAATATACTGCCAGAGACTATCCAAAATAGACCACCTTTAGAAACTATTTATACCAAAATAAAAAGAATTAGAAGGACTTCAATAATCTGGTTGACAATCATTATATTTTACGGTTTACCCTTTTGCAAGATAGCAATTAATAACTAATTTAGTGAAAACATGCTGACCAAGTAGTTCACCCATGAAGGAACATCGATTTTGTTTTGGAATATTATTTCTGTTTGAGGTACGCCTGAATAAACGGATCGATCTCCCCATCCAGGACCGATTCCGTATCCCCAATCTCTACCTCGGTTCTATGGTCCTTGATCTTCTGATAAGGGTGGAGAACGTAAGACCGAATCTGACTGCCCCACTCGATGTCCTTTAGCTCTCCCTGAATTTCTTCAATTTTCTCTTCCCTTTTCTCCATCTTCAGCTGATAGAGCCGAGATTTTAGAATCTTCATCGCCGTCTCCCTGTTCTTGTGCTGGC
>CAZYPS010000041.1:0-14792 GCA_964649445.1 uncultured Thermotogae bacterium
CTATTGGAGTAGTTCTTCCTACGACGTATCCCAGGGGACCTATAGGAGATATTTTTCTGAACTTCTGGGGTAATCCGTTTGTAATTCAATTACTCATCTGGTCCTCCGTGTTGGTCGGTATAGCTCTGGTACTGGGTATCGCCGTAAGACTTGCCTCCTACGGAGGAATTCTGATAATGCTTATGCTTTATTTAGCCGTAATTCCACCGGGTTCCGTCATATTAAACCAGCAGATAATGTATATCGTCGTTTTTCTCTTCCTGGTAGCAGGTGAAGCTGGAAAAGTGGGAGGATTGGACTCTTTTCTAGCTCCGATGCTGGAGGAGAAGTATCCGAGTCTAAAATACTTCCTCGGTTAAAAATCACTGGGACAAAACCCGACTCAGCTAACCAATAGGTGGGTAGGGAATAACAAAGCTATTTCTTCCCTACCCTTACCTGAAGAATTTAATTTCACAGGTCTAGAACTTACCCTAATTCGCCTGGAAAACTCCGCGATAGCCTTCGGAGATAAATACCCGGGTTTTGGTGCAAATTCTGAGGGTTAATCCTGGGCGGTTAATCTTTAGTTCGATCGAGCCAGAAATCGAACGACCGGGCGGGAGCAAAGACGTCCAGCCCTACCGACCTCTCTTCCCCGGAGTTTTCGATCCGATGAGGCTCGTTTGCCGGAAAGTAGACTGAATCATGCTTCTCGAGTTCATATTTTTCTTCTTCAGTATATACAGTAAATTCTCCTTCCAGAACTACAGTAACCTGCTCGTTTTCGTGCTGATGCATCGGGGACGAGTGGCCGGGTGGTTTATCGAACCATTCGAACGAAAAGGCCTTACTTCCAGCGAGCGATCTTCTATTCCAGTCTTCTTCGGGTTGATATTTTTCAGCTGACTCAAACTTTACAACTTTCACGACAATCACCTCTAGTGAAATTGACCGAACACGTTAGCTATTTTGCCAGAGCGACAAAAGTCCCTCCATAGCAATCAGAATTGGAGAAATTTACCCAGAGCCCCCGCAATTAATCCCCCCAGCAATGGGACGACGAATGCCGAAAGGAACCGAAGCACCGAGAACCGCCAGCCGAGGAACGCCACCTCGTAAGGCACCCTGGTAAGCGCCACCCCTATACTAGCTGAGAGAATCATCGTCATTACCTGGCCGATGCCAGAACCGGCTTCGAGAAGAGTGGCGGCTATCGGGTATATCGTAAATGGCGCCCCCGGTGTAACTGCCCCTACCGCCCAGGCTATGAGGTAGCCTTTAATTCCGCTTGCCGGACCCAGGTAACCTGAGACGACTTCCTGGGGCACGAGCACGCGGAGAAAACCCGCAACACCCAGTGCTAACAACAGTAGGGCCCATACGCTACCAAGTGTGCCCAGACTTGATTTCAAGCCCTGGACTACTCCATCGACCCCCTGGAGAAACCAGGTAAGAAGCCCAAGGAGCGAAAAGATCCCGAGCATTATCCCCGTATTGATGTCCACACTTGCCTCCTAATTGAAGTGGCTAAATCGCTCGGTCACCCTGCAGCAGTCCTTCTATAGCTGAGACTTAGATCCAAACTTCTACCAAGATAGTTCTCCAGTTGGTTTTTAACAGTCGTTGCGAGTCCTTCTTTGAAGGTCTTAGCCCGGTACTCGGCAGAAATTCCGACGATCTTCTGAAAGAAAAGTCCGGTCTTTTCGACGTTAAATTCCGCAAGGTCGACTCCCGCTTCGGCCATTGAAGTTTGAGTTAACTCACGCAGCCTGGACGCTCGGTGTGCTACTCTTCGGACTTCCCAGGTCACCGTGCCGAGGAAAACGGCAATTACCAGCAGCAAAACCATGAGGACAGATATCCGTCTTTTTGTGGCCTCCTTCGCCCCTTCCTGCTCGTACCACCTACCGGGTTTATAGCCCTGAAACCAGAGGGTAAAAGTTCCTGCCAGATTAATGCTTACGAGGTTAATTAACAGGATAATGGATGCATTCATGGCAATTTCCAGGTTGGCTATCGCGATCCCTATCCCCGCGGCTGCGGCGGGAGGCAAGAGCGCGACGGAAATCATTACTCCAACCAGGGCGGAGTTTATCCCGGCAGTCAAAGAAAACGCGCCAGCCAGCCCGGAACCAAGGGCAACAACCAGGCTGAGGAAACTGGGGTTTATCTGGTGCGTGACCTGGGACAACGAAAGCAGGTCCAGGTTGACGGGCAGCATAATAGAAAATGCCACCCTGCTAAAAGCAATGCTGCTAGCTACGACGACAAGCACACCGAGTATCTGTTTCTTCACGCCTGAGTAAAATAAAGATTCATCGTTTATTATCGTTCCAACGCAACTTGCCATGGCAGGACCGATAAGCGGAGCAATAACCATTGATCCTACTACTATCGCCGCGTTATCCAGGAGAATCCCGGCTGAAGCAATTAGCGATGCGGCCAATAAAAGGAGGTAATAGGTTGGAGATGAAGGAGAAAGGTTTTCAGCGCTCGCTTTTAACTCCTGTCGGGCTACCTTGCTCTCATCCACCTCTTCCGATTCCTGGTAGCGCTCCTTGAGTTCTTCGAACTCCCGGGCAACTATTGCCTCCGCTTTGGTGACAACCGTGAACCCGTTCTCTTCCAGGCCCGATTTCCGGAGTTCGTCCAAAATTTCTTCCACTCCTTCTTTTGGGATAGGGAAGTAAAGTACATCGCTATACTTTCTCTGAGATGTTTCAGGGCTTATGACGTAATCTATGCCCTTTTCCGTTAACAGCTCAATTATTTCCTCTCTTTTACCCTCGGGAATAACAACTTGAATAAGCCGCATATTGCTCTATACACCCAATAAGTCTTATCGATATCTTTTTACTATAGTACCACCAATTTCCAGCTTACTGGTTCCAATTAAGACTAAAGCTTATAGATCTATAGGAACAAAAACGTAAACCTGCTCCCGACGAATTGGTTTAAAAATAGATCTTTTTGACTATTCCCTAGCAGATGATACTAAGTCTCGACCCGACAAGTATCAATAAATTTGGCTTTTTTGTTGCTTCGTTTGTAACCGAGCTGGGGGTATCTTCTTTCAGAACCGTTCTTCTTGTCCTGATGAGGATGTTTTTCCGATTCAACCATTTGGACGTCCCTTTCCAGCGACCTATTAGTGTTTTTTTAAATTTGTTGTACTGCCGTGAAACATTTCTCGTTCTTCATAATTTAAATTTTGCAGATGGACCTTCAGTAAGCTATCATCAATGGAAGTATAGTTGTGCTCATAGGTTTTGCTTATTGACAATCTCTACTGTATATGATCATCGTGAAGCTTTTTATTTTCCACCCGATTTTTTAAAAGAAAAAGTTATCAGTAACAGGAGGGAATATTATGAGAGTTATAATTGCTGGACTGGGTGATATAGGAACTCAGCTCGCCGAGGACCTGACTGCCCGCGAGGGATTCGAGCTTGTACTTATAGATCAAGACGAAGAGAAATGCGAGGCACTTTCGAGCGAATACGACGCCCTGGTACTTCACGGTGATGGTACAGAGCCCGAACTTCTGGAGAGCGCCGGAGCCAGACAGGCCGATGCCCTCATAGCTACCACGAACTCCGATGCCTTGAATATGGTAATTGCCGTGCTCGGTAAAAAATTTGATGTTCCCAGAGTAGTCGCCAAACTAAACAAAACCAGCTTAAGAACGACTGCCCGGGAGCTGGGGGTCGATCACGTCATATCACCCAAAGTATCGGCGGCTACTGAAATAACCAGTCTCCTTCATGGATACGATATCCTGGACTTTTCCCTGTTGGTTCAGGGCGGAGCGAGGTTGGTCGAAATATCTCCTGGTGGGCTAGCCGGTGAAAAAATAGAAGATATCGATCTCCCCGACGGTACGTTAATAACATCGGTACTCCGCGAGGGTGTAGCAGTTATCCCCCGAGGAAGTACGGAGTTAGGTGAAGACGATATTCTGCTTATAATAACTGAAAACGAGGAAAAGGAAAATAACATCAAAGAACTGTTTGGCGAGCTCCAAACCGGCCAACGACCCGATCAAATGTAATGCTTGGCTTTTGACTTGATTCGGGAGAATTTTTTATAACTTATGGACTTTTATTTGAGATATTCTTTGCTCATTCAATGAAGCCTTCCTGAAAACTTTTATCGCCAGCTTCCCGGATAGAGTGCTACCAGTACCGGCGTGATTTCCAGCCTGCCGAGCCACATATTGACTATTAAGATCATTTTAGAAACGGGATTAAGGTTCGGCGAAGTTAAGCCGACCGACATCCCCACCGTCCCTTCTGCAGAGGCAACCTCAAACAGGGAATTCACCAGGCTAGCACCTTCTAACCATAACACGCCCAGCGTTGAGATGACCAGTATCAGTAAATACGAGAGAAAGAACGCAATTATGGACTCGGCTTCTTCCTTACTTACCGTAAGCTTCCCAAACCTGAGGGGTAATTTGGCCTCTTGGGGGAGGAGTGATCGAAAGAAAACCAACCTGATCAACCCCAGGAGAATTAGCAACCTAAATAACTTGATACCTCCGGCAGTCGAGCCTGTACCTCCCCCAATGATCATGAAAATTATCGTGACGAACTTGTCCCCGTCGGGTAGTGCCCCGGTCGGTACGGTATTGTAACCTGTGGTGGTTATTGCCGTGGCAGTCTGAAAAATACCAGGAACGACGTTCGTCAGGCTGGGACCGAAGCTAACAATGAAGATCAACGAGCCAAAAAGAACCAGGATTATTAGAGCCTGAACCTGGTGATCCTCGAAAAACTCTCGGACTTCTCCTTTTACCGCCAGATAGTAGAGAGGAAAACTAATAGCACCCAGGATCATAAATAGCGTTACGGTCATCGAAACTGCTTCGCTATTATAAAAGCCGATGCTCTCGGAGTAGAGGGAGAAACCGCCGGTTGGGATGGTCGTCATAATGTGAATTAAGGCATCGTACAAACCCATTCCGGCAAAGTAAAAAGCGACGAAACCTATTACAGTTAAAGACAAATAGACCTTGATTACGGCTTTTGCCGTCGAGATCACGCTACCCATGATGTTGGCTTCTCCGAACTCGGATGCGTAGAGTTTAAACGCGCTTTTTCCTGGTCTTAGCAATACAGCCAGGGTAAGGACAATAATACCCATTCCTCCCAGCCACTGAGAATAAGCTCGGAAAAAGTGAAGAGACGAGGATAACGTGGTTTCGTTAACCATGGTCAGGCCGGTGGTTGTAAAACCCGACATAGCCTCAAACAGGCCGTCAAGGAAAGTTTTTATTGGAAGGAACGGTACCGCTCCGACGATGCTAAATAAGAGATATACCAGCGCGGTAACGATCAACGCGTCGATCAGTTTCATTTCTTCGCCATTAAACAAGTCCAGGTGCCAGACCCCAAACCCAATTACGATCGAACCGAAGGCGAGTCCTCCAAATAGTTGCGTATATAGAAACTCCTGGAAAGCAATTGAAACAAAAAATGGAACGAGTAATAGGAGCCCCAATAACCCGAGGGCACCGAATAGTTCGTGGAGAACATTATGCCAGTTTGCCGTTCTTAAATGATCGCTAATCTTCATTGGTCTGGAAGAAACTTTGCCTGGTTTGAGGTTTTTTCATCAACCGATTTATCTCGTTTACGTTGTTTACTTTGCCAAATATTATAATCAAAGCGTCCACTCACCCGTGTATTATTTATTGGTTATCTAAAAACTAAATGATGGTTGTAGAAAACAATTTCTTACAAATACTACTAAAATTAGCCGATAAACCAAAGATAAATCCTGGAATTGTTTTTTCAACCCAATTCTTTCACAACTCCCGTAATAAATTGCGCGTTCGAAAAATCCCTCTCCCCGCTTACCTGGCAACCGATTTAACTTCAAAAAATTGAAAATATGCTAAATCCCGGCAGCCAGGTAAGCGGGGAGAGGGCGCTTGAGAAAAATAGAGCGGTTTTTTAAACATTTCATCTAGGTTGAACACAATGGTGAAAGAGTTGGGTTCAGGTCCCACACCTGGAAAAATTGCTTTACTTCAACCCTCCAACATTTTTGGTGATTCCTGGTTCAATTTTTTTGGAAGTCGTAGTCGGGAGAACTTCGCTGACACGCCTGGCTAAGTGGGCGTAACGAGGTCCAACAATGCCTTCATCATTCCTTTACCCCAGGCAACCATTTTGTGCTCGCTTCCCTTAAACATTAGCACCGAGGATTCGACCCGGTTTGTTAGCTCGTCGGCGGTACGACCGAACAGAAACCTGTTAAATACCCATTCCCTGCCGGGCCCTAGAATAACAAGATCGGCATCATGTGAAGCGGTCAACAACCCACTGAGAACGGAATTCGAATGAAGAACCGTCGTTTCAACGTTTGCCGTTATCAGGTCAAGAACTTCCTGGAGATGCTGGGATGCCTCTTCTTCGCTTCGTTCGTCCGGTTTTCCCGTAAGTACATATACGAGCTCTGCTTCTACTTCCACCTCACTCATTATTCTGTCCAGCAGGGCTAATCGCTTTGGCCGAGGGTGGCCTGGCCCTACGGGCATCAAAATTTTTTTAACTTCTCCAAGGTCCTTCCGGGATTTCAGGACACCGACGTCACAGGAGGCCTTGTGAAGTACCTTGTTTACTACTGAACTCCTCCTAACTACTACAGGGGTAATCCGACCGAACCAGCCCATCAATATAAAGTCCGCTTCGATTTCTTCGGCGGAGTTGATTATCGCCCCGGGAATCGAACCGGACGTCACGGTAAGAGGCTTTGCCACCCGGCCGAGCCGCTGGGCGTAGTGGGTGGTATCCATAACTAATTCCGATCCTTTCCGCCAGGATCGCTCCTCCTCGGGGAAAGATCCCTGTCGGGTCACGTTCAAGATATGGAACGTAGTCTGATGGGTGGTGACATGGTGCGCCATGGTAACCATCTGTCGGGCCGTTTCCGGATTGGCAATACTGATTAAGACGTTCTCGTAGTTCAATTCTTCAGTTGGTGATTTTTTTACTTGGTTTTCGTTCATATTATCCGGACTCCAGTATTTTTTCTAGATCTATATTTAAAGATAACACGTTCACCCTTTCCAGTCCGTACAGACCGAGGAATTTACCTTGAGTATTATCATCGATTAACTCTCTCAGCCTTTCCGGATCGATCCCTGACGCCTCGGAGACCCTCGGTATCTGTAAATAAGCTGATTCCGGAACGATATGAGGATCGAGAGAAGATCCTGATTCGGTGACGAAACTGACCGGTACTTCTTCCGGGTTAACCCCCTCCCCCTCTAACTTCTCGAGGATTTCGGTTGCTCGCCGGGTAAGTTTTTCGTTTTCCGGCGATAGGTTGGCGCTGCCCGAGTCCATTCCGTCGTAGTCTTTGGAAGAGGGTCTTGGGTGAAAGTACCTATCGGAACTGAAGGATTGACCGATCAGCCTGGACCCGACAATTTCACCGTTATGGTCAACCAGGTTACCCTGAGCGGGACCCTGCCAGACAAGGTTTCCTATACCCGTCGTGGCAAGGACGTAGAGAACGCTGATAAGCAGGATTGAGATGAGGATCATTCGCCCGCCGGTTGCAAGCATCCTGGACGTGCTTAGTTCGTCCGTGTCGGGGTAGGAGACTTCCTCGTCTTCCTCGATTTCTTCTTCCTCTTGGACTTCTTTTTCCTCCGGTTCCCCTTCTCCCGGCTTATCTTCTTCGACCGTTTCGTCAGTCTCCGAAGGGGAAGGTTCCTCCTTGCCTTCTACACCCTCAACGTCTTTTTCGGGAACATCTTCGTTTTCCTCTTCAGCCATTTCTTTTTCACCTTTCTCTTCTCCTTTACTTTCTTCACCTTCAATTCCTTCTGTTCCCTCTAGTTCTTCTTCCTGCTTATCTTCTTCGTTTTCGCTAGCCACGGTTAAAACACCCCCACAGTCACTAACAGCCAGTCTATTAATTTAATTGAAAGGAACGGTACCACCAGTCCGCTACCTCCGTAAATTAACATATTACGAACCAGCAACTGAGACGCGCTGACCGGCTTGTACTCGACGCCTCGCATTGCCAGAGGAACGAGGAACGGTATGATCAGACTGTTATAAATCAGCGAAGATACAACCACGCTCTGCAGTGAATGGAGATTCATCAAATTCATCTTGCCAAGTGCCGGTATGCTCGCGGAGAATATTGCCGGCACCAGGGCGAAGTATCGCGAGACGTCGTTTGCGATGCTAAAGGTAGTCAACGAACCTCTGGTCATCAAAAGTTGTTTGCCAATACCGACCACCTCGATCAATTTGGTCGGATCCGAATCCATATCGACCATGTTCCCGGCCTCCTTTGCAGCAGCGGTTCCGGCATTCATCGCTAACCCCACGTCTGCTTTGGCTAGTGCCGGGGCGTCGTTCGTCCCGTCTCCGGTCATTCCTACCATGTGCCCTTTGGCTTTTTCATCTTCGACCAGACCGATTTTCTCTTCCGGCTGGAATTCGGCGTAATATTCGTCCAGCCCGGCTTCTTCGGCAATGTATCTTGCAGTCCGCTCGTTGTCTCCAGTACACATTATCGTCTTTATACCCATCTTCTGTAGCCGGGCGATCCTGTCCTTTATACCGGTCTTCAATTCGTCCTGTAACTCAATTATGCCGACTACTGTACCGTTTACGGCCAGACCAAGTGGCGTACCACCCGAATCCGCCACTTCCGCGGCTTTATCGTCCAGCTCGTCCGGGGGAGAGTCTGCGTACTCCTTGATTGAGTCCACCGAGCCTTTCCTGATTTCGGTTCCGTCCTCCAGATCTATGCCACTCATTCCCGTCTCGGCGCTGAATTCGATGAATCCGTCTTCCGGCAGATTTTCTTCGTCGGGCTCCTTTTCTTCTTCTTGTTTTGCCAGGGCGACTACCGACCTCCCTTCCGTCGTCTCATCGTAAAATGAGGATTTAAGTGCTGCATCGACGACTTCCTCTTTATTGGAGTTCCCTACTGGAATGAAATTCGTTGCTGCCCGCTCTCCCGTGGTGATGGTACCCGTTTTGTCGAGAATCAGCACGTCCAAATCCCCGGCGGACTCTACCGCCTTTCCGGACTTAGCAATGACGTTATCCCTGGTCACACGTGTCATACCGGCTATTCGAATTGCCGACAGCAGTGCCCCAACCGTAGTTGGAATAAGACCAACCAACAAAGCTATCTGATCCGCCACTTCCACGTTCAACCTGACAAATTCGCCGAAAAAGGTCAGGGTTGTCACGACGAGCATGTAGATAAAGGTAAAGCTAGCAAGAAGCAGGGTGAGGGAGATTTCGTTTGGCGTCTTCTCCCGGCTGGCGCTTTCAACAAGGCCTATCATCTCGTCCATAAATGATTCGCCGGCGCCCGCAGTTATCTCGATTTTTAGCTGGTCACTTAGAACCTCTGTCCCGCCGGTAACGGAGCTTTTGTCACCTCCGCTCTGACGTACTACTGGCTCGGATTCGCCGGTTATTGCCGACTCGTCGATCGATGCGGAACCTTCGACGATCGAGCCGTCTCTGGGAATCATGTCGCCTTCCTCGACGAAAACCACGTCGCCTTTCTCCAGGTTATCGGACTCGACTTCCTCCAGGTTTGCTTCGTCTATCTCTTCGAGAGGAATCTCTTCTTTGAGCCTCTTCCCGGTTACTTCTTCCTTCATTGCCCGAAGGCTCTCGGCATGTGCTTCTCCCTGGGTTTCCGCTAGTGACTCGGCAAAAGTAGCAAATATTACCGTGAACAATAGCACGACCGAGATCGCCGTGTAGTACCATCTTCCCTGGGTTCCACCGAAAAATCCCGGTATAGCAGTCAGGGTAATTACGATGATCGTACTGATCTCGGTCACGAATATTACCGGGTTCTTTACCAGATAAGCCGGATTAAGCTTCTTGAGGGCTTCCACGAGAGCCTGTAAAACCTCTTCTCTATCCATTTCCTATCACCACGACGAGAGAAATTCCGCGATCGGACCGAGCGACAGGGCGGGAATAAATACCAGCCCTCCGATTACAACCATGATTATCAGAAGCAATACGAGAAACGGTACGTTTTCGACTTTGAGCGTTCCTTCGGTCTCCGGTCGGATCTTCTTCTTCGCCAGGGATCCGGCTATCATCATCTGTAACACTAGCGGAATATACCGGGCGAGGAGGATAACCGTACCTCCGGTCAGGTTATAAAAGACGGTGTCGTCCATCAGTCCTTCGAAGCCGGAGCCGTTGTTAGACGCCGCGGAAAAGAACTCGTACATTACCTGGCTGAATCCGTGGAATCCAGGATTTGTTATCGCATCTTTGCCCATGTTCGTTACCACCGCGATTCCGGTGGGAAATAGGACCAGCGTCGGGAGCAGAAGGATGATCATCGCGGCGAACTTTATCTCGTCGGATTCCAGTTTCTTTCCTAGATATACTGGAGCCCGCCCGATCATAAGGGCGCCCATGAAAGCAGCAAGGAAGACGTAGGTAAGGAGGTTCATAACCCCGGTCCCCACCCCGGCAAACAGTGAATTTAGACTCATCCCCAGGAAGAGGGCTATACCCCCCATCGCGGTAAAACTATCGTGCATCGAGTTAACTCCACCGTTGGTGGTTGACGTGGTGGAGACAGCCCAGAGGGCACTCAGGGTCGCGCCGAACCGGACTTCCTTGCCTTCCATGTTGCCCAGGGATTGATCTATACCCAAACCATCGAGGGCGGGATTACCTCCCATTTCGCCCCCGACTGCCATTGCCAGAAACAGCAGTACGAGTACCGAGACCGCTCCGACTAACACCAGTCCGTGTCTTCGTTTCTTCACCCAGATACCGAAGGCATAGAAGTTAGTTATCGTGCCTAAAAACAAAAATAGATTAAGCACTATATTGGAAAAAGGCGTCGGGTTCTCGAACGGATGGGCGGCGTTGGCGGCGAAAAATCCGCCTCCATTGGTGCCTAACATTTTTATCGACTCGTGGGTGGCAACCGGACCGCGAGCTATCGTCTGGGTTGCCCCTTCGAGAGTGGTAACCGAAGCGGGTCCGGCAAGCGTCTGGGGCACGCCCTGACTGATCAAAAATAGTGCCAGCACGAAACTAACCGGCAGGAGGAACCTTGTTATCGATTTGACGAAGGCAACGTAAAAGTTTCCCAGCCCGGGATCCTCCTCGTTGGTCAGTCCTCTGGCAAAGCCGAGCAAAATGCCCAAGCCGGTGGCGGCTGAGGCGAACATCGCCAGAAGCACCGCACCGATCTGAGAGAAGTAAGAAAGCGCGGTCTCTCCGGCGTAGTGTTGCTGGTTGGTATTGGATACGAATGTTGCTGCATTGTGAAATGCGAGGTCCCAGTCGAGGTTACCTATCTCGGCGGGGTTGAGCGGAAGCCCACCCTGGAACAGAAAGATCAGGTATAGGAAGACGAACAGGATCAGGTTCAGCCACAGAGCGCTCAACAGGTACGTCTTCCAGTTCATCGATTCCTTGGGATTTATTCCGCCGACCCGGTAAATCAACCGTTCGATCGGTTTTACTACCGGTTTTTCTACGTATCGTTCCAGGTATTCGAAGAACCTGGGGAAACCTCCCTCTACCCTCATCTCTTCCCGGAAGGACCATCCCAGATACTCCCCCAGTACGTAAACCAGTGCACCCAGAGTTAGGAAGAACAGGGCCAGCGGGAGAATTATTCCGAAAAACATGCTAAAACCTCTCCGGATAAAGCAGGACGTAGCCTAAATACAAAAAAATAAATCCAGCTACTACCGCAAGCAACATTTGTCCACCCATAGCGGAACCCTCCTTTGACTTACTCCTTTGACCTTAACATAAGGAATTATAACGAAAAGAATATGTTACGTTAAACTTTCTTTTTTGGTAATGAGTTCTTTCTATTTTCCTGATCCATTATACATTCCACAAAACTTGCCCAAATGTAGCGGAACCCTTCAGGGTTCCATACTTTGAAATCTAAAGACTCTCGCTGAACCAGACGAGGTAGAGTGGGTTCTTATTTCTACTAGAAAGTTAGAATCAAAAACTCCCTCTCCGTCCCTTTAGCCTTATTATGAAAAATTTGGCCAACGAGTTTTGACAAAAGATTTAGCGGTCGATAATCCGTGTTCAACTTCTCTCGATAGTCAAGAACCCCGCAGCAAGCTACGGGGCTTGTAAAAAACCATTTAACTACATACTTCGGTCTTTTACCAAAGAAGACCCAGCAGTCAATCGAGCCAAACTCTCGGAAATGCACAGAATAAGAAAGATCTGATCGTACAACAGCCAGCCATTCTTAAGAAAGTCAGCCTCGATTGACTGCTGGGCAAAAACCAGCCGATTCCTCCCCACAGCAAGCTGTGGGGCTTCTTCGGCAAGTTTTGGTGAATCTCAATCAAGTTCACCGTTGGTTAAATTTTCGGATAAAGTGTATAATTAGTTTCAACTAGCGGATGTTAGCTGAATTTTTGGAACCACAAAGTTGGCTTCAAGGAGGAATACCACATGGAGAAAGCAACACAAAATAAACCAACGCAATTTAAGATTGATTACCCCGAAGAGCAACTGGACAGAGTAACCACGTTTTTTAGACCGATAGTCGCTATACCGATATTGATAATTCTCGGGACCCTTTCCGGTGCTCCGGTTTTCTGGGAAAGCACACCCTGGGGTTGGGGATGGATAGGCCAGTGGGACTGGCAGAATGCAGCGGCATTCGTGGTCGTTCCTACGGCGTTGATGATTATATTTCGGAAGAAATATCCTCGCTGGTGGTTCGACTGGAATCTGAATATGGCGAAATTCGTGGCGAGGGTCTTTTCGTATATGGCGTTATTGACAGATACCTATCCCTCGACGGACGATGAACAAGGCGTTCACCTTGATTTACACTATCCTGAAGTGGAAGAAGAATTGACCTCGTGGATGCCTTTGGTCAAATGGTTTCTGGCAATACCGCATTATATAGTACTTTTCTTTCTTAATATTGCCAGCACCATGGTGGTTATCATTGCGTGGTTTGCCATACTGTTTACCGGGAGATATCCAAAAGGACTGTTCGGCTTCGTGGTCAACGTTTATCACTGGAACCTCCGGGTCCTGGCATACGCTTTTCTGCTAATAACGGACAATTACCCGGCGTTCGACTTTAGTGGCTGGGAGTAAACATAATTTAAGTTTAAAAGGAGGACGAGTATGAGTGGAGGAAAAATAGTTCTGGTTATTGTTTCCGTATTGATTTTGTTAATTGGGCTGGGATTGATTGCCGGTGGCGGGGCACTATTGTGGTCAAATACTTTCATGAGAGATGATGAAGGGTATTACACTACAAGAACGGTTGATATAGAACGCAACTCTTATGGAGTGACTACATATCCGGCCCATATAGAATTTGGCCCAGCCTGGTTCTTCGACTGGTCGAATCTCGTCGAAGTAAAACTAACCGCTACAAATAACAGGGTTAAGAAGACGTTCATCGGTATAGCGGAAGAGAGAGACCTTCTTGGATATTTTAGCGACGTTGCTTACGACGAGATAAGGGAGTTGCACATGAATAATCCGTTCAGTAGACCAAGGATATCTTATCGGGAATTTCCCGGTGAAGCTCCTGACGTGCCCCCGACCGAGAAGGACTTCTGGACTGCATCAACCGTCGGCAGTGGTACCCAGGTACTGCGCTGGGGACTCGAAGAGGGCCGGTACTCCATTGCCTTAATGAATCACGACGGTTCCAGAGGGCTGGATATCGACGGCGAGATTGGAGTAAAGGTGCCAATGGTTAAAGGTATTGGTATAGGACTGGTCGCGGGCGGGTTCGTTTTTATACTATTTGCTTTTGTACTGGTGTATTTCGTGGCAACAAGATCTCGGGCTGAGTGAAAAGGGGAAGGCTCTACTCGTCTTCCGAATCTTTGCTGATGAACCTGTCGGTTAGTTTTATGACCTTTTCCGAGGCTTTACTAATACACGAGAGAGGATAATTCGCCCAGGCTATGTTTTTGTGAACGCTCCTCCAGAAGCTGGGGAAGTAAATGAGGCTGAAGATTATCCCGAGGAGAAATACCCCGAGCAAATAACTGAGGGTGGAAGCGTAATCTCCCCAGGTCAAAAGTAGTCCTATCTCGTCCATTAAGAGGCCAAGTCCGGCTCCGTAGACCAGGGCAAGTTTTTCTTTGCTGATTTTCGTACGCCCGGCTATCGCCAGCCAGCCAGCTATCCCCATCAGAAGGATGCCGAAGTAGAAATGGTGAATATGATAGCCGAACAGGATAATATTTCTTCCAATGTGGAAATGGGTTAAGGTTGATCCTCCCTTGACTATCTGAGCAATTTTGCTATTTGTCGAACCGGCCATAATTACCATTAATCGAATAAAAATGAAAGCGGACAGGTAAGAAATAGCTATGAGGAACGGCGTTTTTTTGCTCTCCGACGGTTCGATGGTTCATCACCCGGATCATTTTACTACCTAAAGGAAAAAGTTCAAACTCCGGGAATACAGTGTCAGACAAAAAGGATTCTGTAGATGTAAATTTTTTAAGTTCAAATAGGCATCAATTCAAACGTCGGGCTTTCCGGGCCAAGAAATTTCCGACTCGCTTGCTCAAACGGAATTATTTTGCTCAAGTTCGACTACTACAAATTTACCGCAGTAAGAGTTGTCATTGCTATACCGTTCTCCCTATGCTATTCCCCACTTACCTGGCTGCCGGATTTAGTCTACTACCGTTTTTAAAAGGTCAAATCAGTTGCCAGGTAAGTGGGGAATAACAGATGACGGACCATGCGCCGTTTCGCTGGAATTTTCTCGGCCCGGAGCCCTCGACAACGAAAGGCCGTTTATTGAAC
>CAZYPS010000042.1:0-14636 GCA_964649445.1 uncultured Thermotogae bacterium
CGGATATTATGTTCCAGCGTTTTAATATGGGGTGCCAGCGCAGTTCCGGCATCTAGCTACAATCCTCCTCGCTTTCTCGAAAAAAATAAATTATCCTCCTGCCGTCCTCTTTTTCTGCCTTTTTCTTGAACAGACCGTCGATTTTTTTTTGTTCTATGTCTTCTTCCATTTTTATACCTCTATTATGATAATATTGGCGTCGCTTTTCGGTCACCAAGTATAATTGTTAGCTCCACCTTAATACGAGAAAAGTTTATTTTCAAATTTTAATACAAAATATACTTTCCCTTCTGGTGAATTATCCGTTTACCCGTTTAAATACTTGGGAATGTACTCTTTTTCCGCAGCAAAAAGTTCCTCGGCCATCTCTCTTATCTCAGCCGGTGTCGATACCGCAGCAGTCAGGGGGTCCAGCATGAAGGCCCGAATTGCAGCCTCCCGGTCCCTGTTGAGGATAGAGTTTACGGTCAATTTGTGCACGGACATATTGGCACGGTTCAATGCAGCCAGTTGCTCCGGCAACTCGCCAAATACGCAGGGATGAAAACCAGCCTCGTCAACGAGAGTTTTCACCTCGACGATCCCCCCGTCGGGCAAGTTGTTTATCAGGCCATTGTTAGGGAAGTTGCCATAGATTACAGCCGGTTCGCCGTTCTGGTGAGCTTCTATAACGTAAGAACCGTATTCATCGCTCCTCTCCCCGGGATCAAAATCGTCCAGTCCCGGCACGCCCTGGGTCAATTCCTCAGGTATCTCCTTGCCCTTAACCCAACTATGACGGAACTCGTCTAACGAGGCTCGCCAGTCAGGCCAGTTTTTCGAGTAAAAACCACTTTCACCTCTGTATCCCTCCCCGCAGTACTGGTCGATTAGATCCTGGCTTTTACGGAAGTAAGGCAGGTACTCGGAAAAGTGGCCGCTTGATTCGGTAACAAAATAGCCAAACTGGTCGGCCATTTCGAACCTTACAGGGTCCTGTCCCCGGATCTCGGGGTTTTTGGCCAGATTCTTTAGCTCCGGGTAGAGGTCCTTTCCCCGGTGTTCAAGCTTGGTGAACCAGCTCATGTGGTTTATCCCGGCACACTCCCACTCGAGCTCCTCGTAGGGGACGTCCAGGTAACCGGCGAGCTGGCGAGAGGTACCCTGGACGGAATGGCATAGCCCGACTACCTTCATATCGGAGGCCTTATTTGCAGCAAGCGTGGTCATGTGCATTGGGTTGGTGTAATTCAGTACCAGTGCATTAGGACAGAGACGCTCCGCGTCGTCCAGAATATCAAGCCATGTCGGGACCGTCCGGAGGGCTTTCATTATACCCCCGGGTCCAGTAGTATCCCCGATACACTGGTCAACTCCGTACTTCTTAGGTATTTCGTAATCCTTTTTCACGTTCTCGATTCCAGCAACTTCTATGGAGTTGATCAAGTAATCGCTTCCGGGAAAAAGTTCTTCCCTTTTGGTAGACGCTTCGACCTCCCAGTTTCCGCCGATCTCCGCAATCAACTTCCGAGCCATCCTGGCTGAGAGTTTCAGTCTTTCTTCGTCTATGTCGATCAGGGCAAAGGTACCCTCGTCCAGTTTATCGGACAGGGTAATATCCCGGATCCAGGCGTTGGTAAAAAAGCTACCGGCACCGATTACCGTAACTTTCAACCCGGACATTCAACTCCTCCCTTGAGAAGAAATTATAACCACCGGTAAAAGAGAATCATCTTTAACATTGCCCGAACTCTTCTCCCTGTCTTCACGAAGCTTGGACTAAAGCGTTAATTTACTGTCTAGTCCTCCCTCAAAACCAGTACCCCAAAAGGTTCGATTTCGGTATTACCGCTCTTCACTTCTCCAGTAATGAGATCCACGTAACTGTCCGGAAGTTGAACGTACCCTGACGAGGAAGAATGGTTAATCACGAATACGAGCTCCTCGTTTTCGTCCCGGTGAAACCTCTTCCTTACCTCTATTTTTTCCCCACCTGATATCGCCGAACTAATTTCTGCTAGATCAAGGAGATAAGAAGTCAAATCGCCATAAAACTCACTCTCAGCGGATAGTCCAACGTAAAAGGCAACGCCATCTCCGTATTCGTTCTTCGTAATTCCCGAGTAACCTTTTTCACCAGGCCAACCGCCCGAGTACTCAGCTATCGTCTCCGCTTCTCCGGGGTCTATACAATCGACCCAGTTTTCTGCCCTGTAAGAATTTGCACCTTCCGCAGGAAACGCCAGCGTAACTTCGGGTTCATCCGCTAGAGGTGTAAATTCGCTAACTTCAACCCCGAAGAGGTCCGAGAGCCGTCCGGGAAGAGTTTTATCGGTCACGATGTTGTCGAAATCCTTTATACCGGTCCGAAATGTACCAACCAGCGTCCCTCCAGCCTGGACGAACTCTTTTAGCTTCGATTCCAGAAATTCATCGACCATCGGCATTACTGGAATTATGAGGAGATCCAGTTGTTCGAAATCGCCATTCCGGGAAACGAATTTGACGTTCACGCCCGCTCCAAAAAGGGCGTCGTAGTATTTCAGGATCTCTTCCTTGTAGTCAATCGGCGAGTGATAACGATAGGTATCCATGCTCCAGTTTTGCTCGAACGAGTAATATATTCCGACGTCCGCCTCCACTATCGTACCGTCTAACTCTTCCCCGATCTCATTCAACTCCTCACCGATCCCTTTGATCTCCCTGTAACGCGGGCTATTCCTTGAACCATCGTGTCTGAGCACGCCGCCGTGAAACTGCTCGTCGCCAAACCTGCAGGGGCGCCAGCGGAAGTAGATTATTCCGTCGGCTCCGTGTGCTAATGACTGATAGGTCCACATCCTGGTTTCACCCGGCCTTGGCGCAGGCGTAAGTTGGTCCCGGGTAAGATAGCTGCATTGTTGCTCCATGACCCAGAAGGGTTTGTCCTTGAAACCGTACGTCAGGTCGTGACCCATACTTACTTCGGCGTAGGAATCCCTGATCTCGGTCGGATAGTGGTCCCACGTAACGAGGTCCAGGTCCTCAGCCATGTCGAAGTGATCGAAGTTCGGGAAGTGGGGCATAAAGTTGTGGCATACCCATTGGTTTTCCGTCAACTCTCGGAGGAGGTCAACCTGTAGTTTATTGTACTCTACAGTGGACTGAGAGAAGAAACGCTTGTAATCCAGGTGTAGTGAAGGATTTGGTCCTTTTCGCGGGTTGTCGTTCGGAAGCGGGATCTGCTCCCATTCAGTGTACTCATGGCTCCAAAAAGTGGTTCCCCAGCTTCGATTCAACTCCTCGAGGTCCTCGTATTTCTCCTTGAGCCAACCGTGGAAGCCCTTTCTGCAATCTTCACAGTAACAAACCGGGTGGCCTAGTTCGTTGTCCGTCTGCCAGCCAATTACCCTTTCGTCCGTCCCAAATTTTTTAGCCATTTCGGCCACAATTTTTCGCGTGTACTCGCGATAGACCTGACTGTTTACACAGTAATGTCTCCGGTGGCCCGGCTTCATGACTTCCTTGTCCTCGTTGACCGCAAGAACTTCCGGATGTTTACCCGTCAGCCACTGCGGTGGCGCCGCGGTTGGAGTTCCCAGTACCACCTTGAGGTCCCTGGTGGCCAGCGTACTTATCGCCCTTTCCAGCCAGGAAAAATCATAATCTCCTTCCACCGTTTCCATTTTCGACCAGGCGAACTCGGCCAGTCTAACTGTATCGAAACCGGCCTCCTTCATCATCTCTGCGTCCTTTTCCCACCTATTTTCGGGCCAATGTTCCGGATAATAATCAACACCAAAATGCATGAGACACCTCCCCTAATTACTTACTTGCTTGCGCCCATCATCAAACCCTTAATAAAGTAGCGCTGGAAGAGAAGGAAAACTACCAGCGGTACGGCGGCGGCAATGAGTGATCCAGCAGAAATGATATTCCACTTTGAAAGGTACTCTCCTTGAAGGGAAACTAGGCCCACGGTAACAGGTCTGAGGTCGTCGCTTGCCAACAATACAAGTCCCCAGAGGTAGTCGTTCCAGATCCAGGTAAATTCAAGAATACCCAGGGCAGCGAGAGCTGGCTTAGTAAGCGGCAGCACGATCTGGAGGAAGATTCGAAACTCGCTGCTCCCGTCAACCCGGGCGGCGTCGAGCAGGTCAGTTGGTATAGTTCGGATGAAATTCCTGAGAAAGAAGATGCAGAACCCCATCTGGAAGGAGACGTGGAACAGGATGACCGCCAGGTAAGTATCGTAAAGACCAAGTACGTTTGAAATCTCGAATACGGGAAACATCATCATCTGAAACGGGATCATGTTTCCGGCGATAAATATTCCTAAAATCAATTTGTTGTACTTAAATTTGTACTTGGCTAGGGCAAAACCGCCGAGAGCCGAGAGGAATAGAGCTCCCAGCACCGACGGAACGGTAATGATAAAGCTATTAAGAAAGTAACGCGACATCCCCCCTTGATTCCATGCCTCGGCGAAGTACTGGAAGCTAAAACTGTCAGGCAGGTTCCACCAGTAAACGTCCTGAACTATCTCCGACATCGACTTAAAGGCCGTAGTCCCCGCGATGAAGAGAGGAAATAGCCAGAGCAACGAGATCACTATAGCAATAAGATAAAAGCTTACAATCCATATTGCCCTCTTCTTTGACATCAGAATTCGACCTCTGTTTTAAATATCTGGTAGAGATAAATAGATACGAACAGCAGTATGATTAAGAAAAGTACTACAGCCAGTGCCGAGGCGTAGCCCATGCTGTAGTTCTTGAAGCCCTCCACGTACATGTAATTTGCCAGAACTTCCGAAGACCGAAACGGGCCGCCTCGGGTCATCACGTTTACAATAGCAAACATTCGCAGTGATTGAATAATAGTGACCGCTACTGCAATTATCGTGGAAGGCTTTAACAGGGGGAGAATTACATTCCAGAACCTCTGCCACCTATTGGCCCCATCAACTTTTGCGGCCTCCATAACCTCGGTAGGCACGTTCTGCAAGCCGGCAAGGAAGAGGACCGTCGTGTAGGCGGTCTGGGGCCAACAACCCACTACTATTAGGGCATACGTCACGACTTCGGAGTTGCTTAACCAGGCGACAGTAAGGTTTCCCAGCCCTAGCGCCTCGAGGGTTACGTTGATTGCACCGTGCTTCGGCTGATAAATCCACGTCCATATTTGTGATAGAACTACAAACGAGAGGGTCAACGGCAGGTATATTGCCGTCTTAAAGATCTTTACCCCCGGCAAAGATCTGTTAAAGAACATTGCAAACCCGAGCCCCAGTGGAAGGGGGACGAGGACGTAAATCAGCAACCATTTTATATTATTAAAAAGAGCGGTGTAGAATATAGGATCATTAAGTAGGTCAACGAAATTTCCAAGACCAATGAAGGTTGGAGCGGTTAATCCGTCCCACTGCGTAAAGCTGAGAAATATCGTGTAGAAGATTGGAGCTATTACCCAGATTCCGTACAATATAATAGGAATCAGCAGAAACTTGAATGGAGCCCATCGTCTCTTGTTCATGATTTGGTAGCCAAAGGGAGGAAAGGCCTGGCCTTCCCTCCCGGCAAACTAATTTCCTCCTTGATTTATTCAAAGACCTTCTTTCTCTGTGCTTCCATCGCTTGAACGATCTGATCTATTTGGTCCGTATTGGTCATGAACTTGACTATCTGGTCCATTGCTTTGTCCGCCATATCGGGCTTAGTGTCACGATCGTAGAATTGAGTTACCTTATCGGAACGGTTGATCATCTGTAGCCCCTTCTGCACGAGTGGACCGTATTTCTCGTGGTCGATGTTCTTGTTGGCCGCTATCCTGTTTAACTCGTCCGCGAAGAACCACTGGGATCTTTCCGTTGCGAGGTAGTGCATGAACTCTTTTGCCGCCTCCGGGTTAGGAGCGTTCTTCGGTATCATAAATCCGTCCGTTGGTGTTTCTTCGGCTACCGGTACGCTTGCGTCAATGATCGGGAAACGGAAGAAATCTAGATCTTCTTTAACCTCTTCTTCGGACACTACGTCCTGGATGAATTGCCCCATGAGGTACATCCCGGCTTCTTTGTTGAAAAGGAACCGTGCACCCTCCTGCCAGGAATACGACGTGTGGTTTTCCAGGAAGTAACCTTTATCTATCAACTCCTTCCATTTCTCGAATACTTCCTTCACTCTCTCGTCGGTGTATTTTATCTCACCATTCATCAGCTTCATGTGAAAGTCTGCCCCGTTGATCCGTAAGTTCAGGTAATCGAACCACGCAGCGGCCGTCCATCGGAACTTAGAGCCGATAGTTATGGGTTCGTAGCCGTTCTCCTTTAGCGTTTCGCAGACGTCCATGAACTGGTTCCAGGTTAACGGTTCTTCAAGGTTTAACTCGTTAAATACCGACTTTCTGTACCAGAAGCCATACCAGTACCAGGATTGTGGTAGAAAGTAGGTCTCTCCATCGAACTGGGAAATAGATTTGAATGCCTTTGGGAAGTAATCCTCGAAACTCTTGCCTTCGCCCCAAATGTCGTCCAGTGGCATCATGAGTCCCTTATCGACAAAGGTATTGGCCCTTTCACCGGCAAACCAGGTAACTATATCCGGACTCGCCTTTTCTGATGGAAGCCAAGTCCTGATTAACGTTTTGTAATCCTCGTGGGGATAAGTATTGATCGTAACCTCGTAGTCAGGATGTTCCTCTTCAAAACGTTCTACCAGCAGCTTCAAAGTCTCCTTTGGAGCGGGGTCAGCCATGTAAGAGTTGATGACGACCTCTTTATCCGCCGCGAGAGCGGCGAGACTTGTACCAAGGATGATCGAAACGACCAAAATCGATACGACCAAGTTACTTGAAAGTTTTTTCATTCTTTACCTCCTGTTTCTTAATGATAGTTCTAACCGATAGGCTGAAAATTACCTTTGTTCTGCTCGTACTATCACCTCCGGGGTAATTAGGTAGATTTTCGCTTTATCAATTCTGTACAAAGTTTGACTTGCTTCAATTCCTGCTCGCTATCGTCACCATTAATCAAATCCCGTAAAACCCAAAAAGCTTTCCTGCCGAGCTCTTTCTTGGGTATCCTTACGGTGGTCAAGGGAACTTCCAGGCAGGTCGCGAAGGAAATATCGTCGTAGCCAACCACGGCAAGATCTTCCGGAATACTTAGGCCGGTATCTCTGGCTGCTTTAATTACGCCCATTGCGACAAAATCACTATAACAGAGAACTGCAGATGGTCTTGGGGAAATCGAGATGAGTTTTTTTCCTGTATCGTAACCCTCTTCCATGGTAACCGTGTCCTTGAAAATAAAAGCATCATTTACTGGTAGTCCGTGTTCCTCCATCGAGCGTCTGTAGCCTTTGTGTCGTTCTTGGGAACTCGATATGTAGGGTGGTCCATTTACTAAACCGATGCTTTCGTGGCCGTGATCAATGAGATAATTCACGGCGGAATAGGCGCCTTCCACGTCATCGGTCACTACGTAATGTGTGTCCAGGTCGTTGAAATGGCGACCCAGTAGGACGAACGGTAACCCCGATTGTTTCAGGTCAATAATCGTCTGCTTATTTGTCTGAACGGGCGTAATTAGTAACCCATCAACCTGCTCCGCTAGGGTCGTCTGGATCGCTGACTGTTCATTCTCGTATTTCTCGTCAGTATCCTGAACTATTATACTGTAACCTTCTTCTCGGGCGGCCTTCTCTACCCCTTTGAGCAAAGCGGAGAAGAATGGGTTCATTATATCGGCTACGATAACTCCGAGCGTTGAGGTCTTGCTCGCTCTGAGCCCCTGAGCGAACCTGTTTGGCTGGTAGTTGAGTTCATCCGCGATCTGCAGAATCTCTTTTTTAGTCTGATCGTTGACATCGGGCTTATCGTTGAGGGCGCGAGAAACCGTGTTGATAGATACGTCCGCCCGCTCCGCGATATCCTCCATCGTAACGCGATCCAATGTCTATTCCCCCTTTTTTTTCTTAACGTTAACGTAAACCTTACCATTAACGTTAATAATCAATATAACAAACTTGAGTAAGGGTGTCAAGGAGAGACCATTACTGGCTCCGGTTAGGGATGTATAACTAAAATCCTCTCGTTAGCCCCGTCAAGTAGCCAGTAGTTCCGCCGTAAATACTAACCCAACTCGAGGGATGATGGGATTACGCTCCTGATCATCAGCATAGAGCGGACGACTGTTCTTCAAAAAGAACCACTCTCATATGGTAAGTGGATGTATCTTAATGGATTTTCACCCACTCCTCCTTTTCCGCCGATTCCCTAATTGCCTCGAGAACCTTTGCATTATTTATGCTGTCCTCTGGAGTAATTCTGGGTTTCCTGTCTTCGGAAACTGCAGCTACGAGTTCGTCTACTTCAAGAGCGTACTCGTCCACACCCTCAACGGTTTCTATTTCCTTCGTATTCCCTCGTTCAATTTCGACGGTGAGGCGTTTATATCGCCCGGGACCGTAAGCGTCGGTTACCCGTATGGTGCCCGATTCGCCGACGACTTCGTAGTTTGCCCTATTATCGAGAAGGAAACTACTGTCAAAAGTAGCCGTTTTGCCGTGAGGAAATTCCAGAATCGCCTGAGTTTCGGCTTCAGCCGAGTGATTCGGGTGGTAAGAGGAGTTGGCGAAAACCTTCACTGGTTCCTCATCGAAAAGGTAGCGGACGGTATTTATAGAGTACGTACCCAGATCCATTACACTTCCTCCGCCCATTTCTTCCTTCCATCTTATGTCGTCTTCCCTGTCTTCAGTTGCCAGAGGAAATGAAAAAGCTCCTCGGAAAAAGGTCGGCTCGCCTATTGTTCCCTCTTCCAGTAATTCCTTGACTTGAAGGACCTGGGGATGGAATCTGTACATAAAGGCTTCCATCAACTTTACTCCGTGTTCATTAGCATCTTCGAACATTTCTTTAACTTCTTTCTGGTTAACCGCGAGCGGCTTTTCGCACAGTACGTGTTTGTTCTTCTTTGCCGCATTTATCGTCCACTTGTGGTGTAGGTGGTTGGGTAACGGTATATAGACAAACTCTACCTCTGGGTCATCCAGGAGGGCTTCGTAGGAACCGTAACTTTCCGGGACCTCAAACTCTTCCGCAAATCTTTCCGCTTTCGCCCCGTCGCGAGACCCGACAGCGTATAACCGGGAGCTCTGTGAATTCCTTATTCCGGGGACCAGCGCCTTTTCCGCGATATTCGCAGTCCCGAGTATACCCCATTTTGCTTTGGTTTTATTGTTCATGTAAAAATTGCACCTCTTGATAGATATTAGGTCAGTGTGCGAATAGACCTTTCATTTTTTTCTTTTGAGAGTAAATTACTCTGTGTACGTTTTTTTAATGGAGACAGTAAAAAGTTTAAATTGATCCGAATTGGAACTGAAGCACGAATTATAGTGCTAAAACTTACTATCCTTTGACCGAACCCGCGAGCAAACCTCGAATAAAGTACCGGCCCATCAGTATATAGATTAACAATACTGGAAGGGCGGCAAGAAGCGATCCTGCCATAGGTAGGTTCCAGCTTACTGCCTGCCCCCCGGCCAGCTGCGCCAGACCGACTGTTATCGGGTTGGCAGAGTGCCTGGTCAGGGTAATTCCCCACAGGAATTCGTTCCAGATCTGAGTGAATTGCCATATAACTACGACGACAAACCCTGGAGCCGAAAGCGGTAGCATTATTCGCCGATATATGCCGAAGAATCCTGCTCCGTCCATTTGAGCCGACTCTATCATCGATTCCGGTATCCTTGCGTAGAAATTTCGAAATATCAGTGAAGTTATCGGAATTCCGTAGACTATATGAGCCAGGGCGAGACCCGGGATGCCTCCGTAAAGCCCGAGTTGTCTGAGCACCCGGAACAGCGGAATTAGGATTATCTGATAGGGAATGAACATACCAAACAGTACCAGGGTAAAGATTAGCTCGTTGCCGGGCAGTTCCCATTTGGAAAACACGTATCCATTGATCGATCCAACAATCGCCGAAATAATAGTGGCGGAGACGGCGAGATAGACGCTGTTCATAAAGTTGGGCCCCAGCTCTGCGTAAGCTTCGGCAAAGCTCCCCCAGTTTATATCACCGGGCAGTTGCCAGGCGGTGGTTAGACTTATATTCGCAGGATGTTTAAGAGCGGTGATTACAGTCATGTAAATCGGCATAAGGTACAAAAGAGAGAAAAGCCCGAGGGCCGAGTAGATTACCAGCTTACCCCAGTTAAGTTTCTTAAACATTTATGCCCTCCTCTCTCTATACGCGCTGACCAGGTACGGCACGATAAATACCGCAACCATCAAGAACAGGACCACCGCTATAGCTGCACCTTTGGCGAAGTTGTTGGCTCGGAAGGTGGTCAGATACATCAAAACGGCGGGATGACTTGTTTCCGCGTTATCGGGGCCGGTCATCGCGAAGATTAGGGCGAACATCTTTAGTGAAATGTGGGCAAGTATAATGATGGCGCTCATCGTCATCGGCTTTAGGATCGGTATCGCGACGTTTACGTAGTACTGGAGTTGGTTGGCGCCGTCAAGTCTTGCTGCTTCTCTCAAATCCTCCGAAATCCCCCGAAGACCTGCCAGATAAAGTGCCATCGTATAGCCGGAATACTGCCAGATAGCGGTTATTATTATTCCTATTGTAGCCAGATTGAAGCCGTGTTGTTCGGGAGTTGGTAAGATTTCCGGAGTGAACCGTGCTCCCCACAAAGCCCAGAGAAACAGTATACCGGTCGGGATTAGACTAAGTAGGCCTTTCTTCTTCAATCCACTTCTCCACTGGCGAAAAGCAATTAACAGGAACACTACCCCGACTACTAACGCCGTGATTTGGGGAAGATTCTGCCAGTTGAAGTTCAGTATGGACCGTCTACTGTTGAGCCAGCGAAACCCGATTGCGGGGAGACCGATCATCGTCGGTAGCCTGTTGACTCCCCCTCTCGGTGCGAGGAGCCAGCGCCAGATCGTTCCCGTGACGATAAATGAAAGGGACATGGGATAAAGAAATATGGTCCTGAATACGCTCTCCCCTTTCGGACCCCTGTCCAGCAGTATTGCGAGAATCAATCCGATACCAAGTGCTCCGGAGACTAAAAACAAAGTATAGAAGACGGCGTTTACTAGGTCCTGCCTGAATCTGGTGTTCAGAAAACCGGAGAATAAGTCCCCGTAGTTTTTAAATCCGATTAAATTTATTTCCGGATTCTCCGCCAGAGCTGCTCCTTTACCCCAGTCAGTGAGGGAAACGTATATTGTCTGACCGATAAAGCCGTAGACAAAGAGACCAATTAAAAGTAAAGACGGAAGGAGGACCAATAAGGCAACGATTTTGTCACTTTTGAAGCCCATTACAAAACACCCGGATAAAATAAAAGGAAGCCCGAGTCTACCCCGGGCTTCCTTTCAGGATAAGTTTTACTTATTGGATGCCGTTCTGTTTGGCAATCGCCTGAGCGGCAGCCGCTGCTCTTTCCGGATCTCTGCTGTTAAGGAAGATTTCCATAACTTCGGCGAAGTCGTTCATAAACCCTTCGTTGGCGACCGCGCCGTGAGCCAGACTACCGACCAGCCTATCGGAACCGAAGTCTTCCGCGGCTGACTGGGAGTAAACGTTGTATTTCGAAAGGTCGCTATCCAGTCTCGGCGAGATCGAGCCCTTGAGTGGGTTGAACGTGTCCGATCCTTCTTTGGAGCCAAGCAGTTTTAAGAAAGCTATCGTATTTTCCCTGTGCGGTGCTCCTTTGGGTAAGCCGAAGGAATCAGAGAGGAGCATGAAGACTCCATCCGTGCCCGGGGAAGGCGCCCAGCCAAACTCTTCTTTCGGTTCGAGTTCCAGGACGGTGGACATGTAGCCGGCGGCCCAGTCACCCATAACGTTGAATGCCGCGTCCCCTTCAACTACCAGATCGGTTGCCTGCTGCCAGGAGAGCGAAGAGTAGTCGTCATTTACGTATTCCATAATTTCGTCCAGCTTTTCCCAGACGGCGACTCCTTCCTCGCTATCGAATGCCAGTTCTCCTTCCCAAAGTGCTTCCCACTTGTCCGGGCCGAGGACGTCTAACGCGACTGATTCCCACAGGTGGTTAACGGTCCAGTTAGTCCCCAGGGCCAGCGGGGTTACGCCTTCTTCTTCCAGTTCCGGTGCGACTTCCAGGAATTCGTCCCAGCTGTTCGGGACTTCGACACCCCATTCGTCCAGCTGGTCCGGCATATACCACATTATGTTCGATCTGTGAATTGTAATCGGTACGGACCAGATCCCTTCTTCCGTGCTGATCAGGTCGATCAGCTCGTCGGGAAAGGCGTCCATCCAGCCCTCTTCTTCGTAGAGGAAGGTAAGATCTTCCATCCTGTCCGCAGTTACCCACGTACCTATGAGTTCCTGACCCGCGTGGACCTGAAAGCTGTCCGGTGGGTTACCGCCAAGCATCCGGGTTTTAAGTACGGCCTTTGCGTTTACGCCCGATCCACCTGTAACGGTTGCGTTTATGACGTCTACCTCGGGATATTTTTCTTCGTAAAGTTCAATGAGTGCCTCAAGTGCAGGGCCTTCGTTTCCGGCCCACCAGGAAAAGATTTCGAGTTCCCCCGACATTTCGTCTTTGTGTGAGGATGCCGCTACGGAAAGAGAAGTGCCCAGTAAGCCAATAGCGAGAATTGAAATTACGGCTAGAATTAAAGTTTTTCGGTTTAACATTTTTCCCCTCCTTGTTTGGGAAATTGATGTTTCGAATCGAACCAGCTTTTCACTTACGTTTTTCCACCTCCCTGTATGGGATTGATGATTTTTCATTTAGTGAGAAACTTTCGGGATTAAGAAAGTGATGTCTGAAGTGATTTCTCACCGCGAATCAAGTTGTAGATCTATCCATATCCAGAAGTTTCGCGATCTTTATCTCTAACTAAATTTTATCTGGTAGCAAAGGTTTGTCAAATAGTTATGAAAAGTTGTTAAAAACTTGTACAATCTGGTATTACATACCAATAGAAAGTTTTTATTCTCATTTCTTTCACCACCTCCATAATTAATTGTCCAACCACTTAAAACCCACTGACGCTCACCTGGCTGCCGGGATCTCCTCTACGTCCAAGCTCAAAAAGGTTAGATCAGTTGCCAGGTTAGCGTCAGTGGGTTTGTGAGATCAATTGAGACTCCTGGTCTCAGATTACGTTTAACTATAATAAAACTGGTGAAAGAAATGAGTAATTTTGATTTTGGTTTAGCTGTTCTCTGCCGGGGAATAGTTGGGAAAGTATTATAACTTTTGTTATAATACCTTGAGAACGTGAACATGTCCACAATATATTGATTGTGAGAAGTCTCGGTGCTACTCTTTTCGTCCGTGTCGTGGGGATTTTCCCCTTGAACTTCGTAGAGGGGGACAAATGGAAATATACAGTCTTTCCGAGTGGGACCTTAGAAAGTTAGTCAATAACCTGGCCGAGGATAATTACATATTTCTTCCGGTCTTCTGTCAGCAGCGCGAGGGCCCCAGGAGCCGATGGGAATTTGTTCGCTGGGACCCCCAGGAGACGCATTTTCAACTTAACTGTCGGAGAACTGACGCTCTTTGTTATGATTTCTTCTTTCCCCCGAATAATATCCTCCATACTTTTCCCGAGGGACAACCTGGAGAAGAGGGGAAAAGCCTGGCACTGCTGGGTTATAAGTCGTGCGACATCCGGGCTCTAAAAATACTCGACAGGGCCTTCGAAGAGGGGGATTTGTCGTATCCTTTTTACAAAAAGCGGAGGGAGGAAACGACGATAATTTCCTGTGATTGTCTGGAGATTGCCGGCCCCTGCTTCTGTAATAAAGTCGGGGGAGATCCTTTTCCCGAATCCGGGTTTGATTTAAACCTTTCTACGTTACCCCATTACGGCGATATGTTGATAGAAGTTGGGGCGGATTCTCAGAAAGGTCATGAAATTGCCGACCGGTACGATCACCTGCTCGCTGAGGCGACTGATAAGCAGATAGAGTTAAGAGAAGCTCATCGGGAGAAGATGCGGAAAAAGATCGATGACAAGAACGCTTTTTTTGAAGTAGATTCCGAGGTTGGAGATGTGCCACGTGACGCTTCGTTCTGGAAAAAGTACTCGACAAAGAACCGTTACTGTACTGCTTTTACTCTCGCCTGTCCGACTTCCATGATGCTGCACAACATTCAGGAAGAAGGCGGCAAAAATTCCGTACAGGACAAGGTCTGGGACTCCGCTACGCTGAAAGATATTCATCAGGAACTCCATTCGGACGACCCGACCGATAGCAGGATGAAGGAAATGTTCTACGATAAATTCAAGAGATCCCACGAAAAATTTGGTGACTACGGTTGTTCCGGGTGTGGACTCTGCATATCCACTGCGGGTGGCGAGATAGACATCAGGGATATTATTGCGGATGCCCGCAACTACGTGAGAAGTTAAGTGGTTGTCTGGAAACCCGGGGAGAAAGCAAGATATTAAGGCTATAAAGATAGCAGCAGGGCTCCCCATACCCCGGCGATTAGTTAGTTTATATAACTCATCGGCAGGCCGTTTATTTTATTGGCAAGCTCTTCCCCGCTTACCTTGCAACTAATTTAACCTATACAACTTTGTCTCAGGTGCTTGATAGTGTAGTATTTTATGTGTAAAATTCGCTTTGGAAACCGTTCGATAAAACCAGGGATCAATTT
>CAZYPS010000043.1:0-14626 GCA_964649445.1 uncultured Thermotogae bacterium
AAATAACTCTCAAAGTTTTACGGTTATCCTGGAATAAAGACAAATATAGGAGGTGGATCCATGGGAAGCATAGTGAGCATGTTGTACAAG
Organism: uncultured Thermotogae bacterium; assembly: GCA_964649445.1. Lineage (GTDB taxonomy): Bacteria > Bipolaricaulota > Bipolaricaulia > M55B111 > M55B111 > JAGXLP01. The sequence goes on from CAZYPS010000043.1 coordinate 91, forward strand.
GCCGCCAGGAGAGCGAATGACGTTTCAAAGGTGGCCAGCGGGAAGCCCAGTCGAGTTGCTAAAAGAGCGGCGAATAAAGCCGTGGGTAGAAGCCTGCTGTCGAAGTTGTTCTTCAAATAAAAAGTCAAATTCATTTTTAAGTTTTGTTGGCTGGAACCAAAACTTAAATTCTAAAACCAAACACCTAAAAACAAAAATACGAGGAGGTAAGACTATGCCAGAAGAACTAGTAAGTCAGACCCTTGTCGGCGATAGCCTGGAAGTTGGTGCGGAGTTTCATCCCGAGCACGGCGTAGTTACAGTTCTGTTGAGTTCCCCGGAACAGTCGACCGCTCTGAACCTGGAGCCAGGAAAGAACGAACTCGACAACTTCGTCGAGGTAGTAAATAGAATCCAGGAAGAATATTCCATCCGATCGGAGTAATTTTTTAACTGTCTATAAATCGAGATTTTGACGGTCAGAAAACCGTGGTGTTACTTTCTTCGCAAGCACTGAAATTTTTGAATAATCAGAAATGGAGGATTCATCGTGCCGGAACTGCCCGACGTCGAGGTTTTTAAAGAATATTTCGACTCTAACGGATTGGATAAACCGATCAAAGAAGTGGAAATGAGGGAAGAAGCCGTACTTGGCGATCTCCAGCCCAGAGTGCTGAGGAATATTCTAAAAGGGGAAAGGTTCCTCTCCAGCCTCCGCCACGGGAAGTACCTATTTATCAAGGTCGGTGATGCGACCTGGCTGTCGGTCCATTTCGGGATGACGGGATACTTTGATTATTATCAGACGGAACTGGAACCGGACGGTCACCCACGGGTAATATTCCATTTCAAAGACGGTTCACAGATGGTTTACGATTGCCAGAGAAAGCTTGGCGAGCTGGACCTTCTTTCCGAACCGGCGGAGTTGATCGAAGAAAAGAATCTCGGTCCGGATGCGTTAAAGGATGTGGGGCAAGACGAATTCAAAGATATCTTCACAAGTAGCCGTGCGATGGCAAAAAGTACACTGATGAACCAGGAAACGATCGCCGGTATCGGTAATATATATTCGGACGAAATACTCTTCCAGACAGGGATTCATCCCCGAATCAAGGCTTCCCGTCTGACCTCGGAAAAAATAACTCGTCTCTACGGGAAAATGAACCAGGTTTTGAATAGAGCAATCGAACGGGAAGTAGATCCCGAGAAGTTACCGGAGGACTACTTGCTTTCTCACCGGACTCCTGGTACACCATGTCCTAAATGTGGAAGTAAGATAGAGAGAGTAAAGGTGTCCGGCCGAAGCGCTTATTTTTGCTCGGAATGCCAGAAGGTGTCGGCGTAGATCTATTTCCAGATAGAATGCAATTTGTATATCTGGAGGCTGGAAACTTCTACCTCCCCGCTGTTAACGAAAAACTCGGTGGCTTCCCCCTCGCGGTCCGGGAAAATCAAGTTCGAAATGACTCTTTTACCATCGTTCCCAAATACTTCTATCGAAGACCTGTCGATGAAGATATGGAGCCGTATTTTGCCGTTCACGGGTTCAAGAGGCGCTTCGTGTCTCCCCAGAAAGTCTTCGCTGAAATCTGTTTTTCCTGACTTGCTCCTATCTACAAATAGTTTACGGTTTTCTGTAGAGTATCCTACCACCGTTTCCTTGTCGTCGCTTTTTCTGAATTTGATCCCAAATTGCCTACTTCCTCTCGGTTTCGCCTCTATCTCGACTTCCAGGCTACTGTCCCTGATTTGCGGGAGAAAGTCTTCTTTATGCGACACTTTTAATTCCTTCCAGGACCAGGACTCCTCCCTAAGGTTTTTAAGTTCACTTATGGGTTGCTGGGTCAAGTAAATATTCCCGCTGTCTCTTTTTAGTCCGAGTTCCCTCGGTATCGACATCGTTCCGCGCCAGCCTCCGGAAGGAATTGATTCCATGTAATTTAGATTGTTGAGCCAGCCGATCCAGACGTTGCGATTACCGGGCAGGTAGTTCCACCTCCGTGCGGCGTAGAAATCCTGGCCGTAATCAACCCAGGAAATCTCTCCGGAGGAATTATCGGGCGTGAATTCTACCCCGTCGAACTTCCCGACGAAATACTGGACCCGGGAGCCTCCGGCTTTCCCACCAAACACGTCACCCACTGCCAGAACCCACCTTTCCTGGTTGTTTTTCAGCGATAATTTAAAGAGTTCCGGGCATTCCCAGGCACCTTCGTGAGACCCAAATTCCTCGCCGAACTCGCTCAGATAAGTCCAATCTTTCAAATCGGATGACCCGTATAACCGCGCGTGACTCTGGCTTGAAACGACCATTATCCATTTGTTCGTAGGGTCGTGCCAGAACACGTCTGGGTCTCTGAAATTGGCCAGACCGGGGTTTTCGAGTACGGGATTGTCCCCGTATTTTGTCCAGCTTCTCCCCTGGTCCTTGCTGAAAGCAATGCTCTGGCGCTGGAGATAATCACCTCCCCCTTTTTCTCTTGCATTAGTGTATATCGCCACCAGCCCCGACTCTCCGTCGAAGAGTCCGCTGGTGTCGTGTTTGTCGATGACGACGCTGCCTGAGAATATATATCCGAGCTCGTCTGGCTTCAGGGCGATGGGAAGGTGGTCCCAGTGAATAAGGTCTTTACTTACGGCGTGGCCCCAGTGGGTGGATCCCCAAAGTGGTTTATTGGGGTTGTGCTGGTAGAAGAGGTGGTATTCACCCTCGTAATATACGAGACCGTTTGGGTCGTTTAACCAGTTTGATTCGGGCCTAAAATGGTACCGAGGTCGATAGTTTATCCTGTCCAGAGACTTGTTTCTGTTCACTTTGGTCGGTTTTTGTTAGCCCTTTCCACCGGCCTGAGCCGCTACACCTTTGTAGAAGTGACGCTGGAACGCGAGGAAAAGCAGCAGAATCGGAATACTCATTAAACTCGAAAATGCCAGTATCTGTGACCAATTCACGGGAGGGTTGGTGAAGAATTCCCGGAGCCCCACGGATAGTGGCTGTTTTGCTTTACCGGAGGTTATCACCAGGGGCCAGAGAAACCTGTTCCACTGGTTGAGTCCCAGCCAGATCGCCACGGTGGCAAAGACGGGCTTGGAAAGCGGTACAATTACCTGCAAATAAGTCCTCCAGTAGCCGGCTCCATCCAGGTAGGCGGCTTCCTCGACGGATTCCGGAACCTGAACGAAAAACTGTCGGAAGAGGAAGATGCTGAACGGATCAGCCACAAAGGGGAGTATCAGGGCCCAGTAAGTGTCCAGTCCTCCCATCCAGTCTACGATCAGAAACAGCGGTACGAAAATAGCTTCAAAAGGTACGATAATCAGTGCTAGAACGGAGCCATCGATCAACTTGCGGCCAGGAAACTCCAGTCGGGACAGGGCATAACCGGCAAGGGAGTTAACTACTAGTCCCGCCAGAATTGTGGAACTCGTTATTATGAAGGAGTTCATCAAAAACCGAAAGAAATCCGTTCTGGCGAACATACTCCGATAATTATCCAGGGTGAATGGCATCGGCAGGAAGGTGGTCAGTTTATCCAGGTCGGCGTAAAGATGAGTTTCCACTTTTAAGGATCCAGATACCATCCAGATCAGCGGAAATAGGAAGAAGATCGCCAGGAGTATCATAATCAGGTACAGCGCCAGCTTTTTAAATCCAGTTCGTCCGCTCATTGGAATCATTCACCCCGCGAAAGGAACCCGCGTTGAACGAGTGATATCGTCAGCACTACCAGGAACAGGAAGAAAGACATTGCGGAAGAATAACCCAGGTTAAAGTCTCCAATACCCTTGTCGTATATATACATGATTATCGATTGGGTAGACCCGCCGGGCCCTCCTCTTGTCATTACAAAAGGTTGAACAAAGAGCCGGAAGGATAATATGGTAGTAATTACTACCACGACCATTATAGTTGGTCTGAGTTGCGGGATCGTCACGTGACGGAATTGCTGCCAGGCGCTTGCCCCGTCAATCTCCGCTGCCTCGTATAGACGTTTGGGAATCGCCTGCAGGCCCGAAAGAAAAATTACCATCTGTAGCCCTGCGCCCTGCCAGATTGAAGCCAGCACTATTGAGGGCATAGCCCACGCGGTGCTGGTAAGAAAAGGGATGGGGCCAATACCGACTTTTCCGAGCATTCCGTTTATTACTCCACCCTTATTTAGCAGTAAGGCCCAGACTACCGAAATTACAACGAGAGCCATAATGGTAGGAAAGAAGTATATAGCCCGGAAAATATTGACACCAGCGACTTTTCTGTTAACCAGAAGGGCAAGACCTAAAGATAAAGTTGTCTGGAAGGGAACGACGAGGGCAGCAAAGTAGAGGGTGTTTAGCATCGATCTGACAAATGTGGAGTCCGTGAACATCCGAAAAAAATTGTGAAGACCGACGAACTCCGTAGGTATCGGGCCCAGTATGTAATTGGTAAAACCGAGGATTGCTGCCGAGACCGACGGAAGAAAAAGAAATAAGCCAAGCCCCAGTAGAGCGGGTGTGAGCATCAGAAATGCGGTAATGGTCTCACGGGTACTTCTATTTAAGTTTTTCATGGATAGGTTGAAAAATTGGACCGAGGCCCCTGGTTCGGACCTCGGTCCAGAGTTTCTAAATTATTTGAGTCCGAAGTAATCTCGTTCCTCGAGTATCTCGTCGACTCTTTCTGCTGCGTTATCGAGCTTTTCCTGGACGTCAGCACCCTGAACTATGTCGTTGATTGCCTTCCTGAACTCGTTTGTGAGGGTGCCGTATACAGGCGTTGTCGGCCGTGCTTGGGCTACGCCTTCCTGGAGCTGCGTCGTGAAGATATTTAGTGGATATTCAGTGTATTCGGGGAAGTGTTCGTAGACAGATTCCCTGGCAGGAGGAGCGGAATTGCCGTCGGCGATCTTCTGACCGTCCATGTCCTCGCCCTTGGTCATTATCAGGATGCTTTCCGGCTTGACGATCCATTTTAGGACCTCAGCTGCGGCTTCGGGATGATCCGTCTGTTCCGATACGCCCCAGGTATAGGAACCGCTCCCTGTTACGTTTTGGTTCATTCCCGGATAGTATGTCAGGCCAAGGTCGTCCCCGAATTTCTCTTTGTACGGAGCGTACATCCAGTGCCCCACGATTACCATTGCAGTCATTTCGTTCATAAACTGCTGGGGTGGTCCGGCTGGATCGGCGTAACCCATGTCGACCAACGATTGGATACCTTTCAGGGCTTCGACTGTTTTGGATCCGTTTAGATATCCTTCGGCTTTCAGGCCGTCAGGTCCAATTAACTTTCCCCCGTTGGACCAAACTACCGGAGAGTACCCGTAGGTCTTCCATTCGCCTTTGTATTCCCATTTAAGGTCCACGGCAGCGTCGACTTCTCCGGCTTCCATGACTTTCTCACAGACTCCCATAAACTCTTTCCAGTTCCAGGCGTTTTCCAGGTTTTTGGGAGGCGTAACGCCTGCTTCTTCCAGAATAGATTTCCTGTAATAGAGACCAAGACCGGATTCAAACTGGCCGAGGGCGTAGAGATCCCCGTTCCAGGTTCCCTGCTCGATTATGCTATCGAGGAAGTCATCCCTTGTTTCCTCGGAGATGTATTCACCGATCGGCATCATTATATCTCGCCAGGCCCAGTCAGCGACGTAGGGTCCGTCGACGTCCAGTACGTCGGGTAGGTTGCCGGAAACTGCTGCGGTCTTTACCTTTTCTTCGTAGCTTACCTCCGTAACATAGTTTATAACTGCCTTTATGTCGTCGTGGTTGGCATTAAACCTGTTGATAATTTCGTTCATTGCCGCTCTTTCCATGGGTTTTCCGGAGTGCATCCAGACGGTTACAGTGTCCGTTTGGGCCTGGGCAATGGGCACAGTTAGCCCTATTATCAGAAGGAAAGTAATGAGTGCAGCTGTCAACGCACCACGGGTCGATTTGTTTTTCATTTATATAACCTCCTCTATAAAATTGGTAAAAAATTTCAGGCTGCCCTTTTCGGGTTTCCTTTAACTTTTTTCTATTTTACCACCTCCTCGTCATAACCCCCGTTTACAGAGGTTTCCATTTGAACTCGGATCAGTGAAGAAGACTCGGGAACTATCATTTCACCAATCATATCTGGCGAAAATATTTTATGTTCAACGCTTTATTTCCGGTATTCTTCGGTGCTTTCTCAATCGAAAAATCCCGGCATTCAGGCCCTCGAATTACACCCACATGACTCTCTGAGTTTAAGATCAGAAGGAACAATGAACTGAGGGAGTTCTTCCTCTCCCCGAATTAAACTTTCGAGCTTTTTGGCGGATAGATAACCCAATTGCTTAGTGTTTAGTTTCACCGACGTCAGAGACGGAGATAAATGTTTCGCCGTTTCGGAATCCCCCGCTACAACCAGGGCTACATCTTCCGGCACGCTGAGCCCCAGTTCACGCAATGCTCTGAGTGCTCCTATCCCCTGAACCTCCACCGAGACGTAAATCGCCGAGAATTCGTGCTCTGGTGCTTTGGTTAGAACGGTTTCGTAAGCTGACTGTTCGTTTAATCCGGTTTCCCAGACCAGTTCTTCCACGTAAGGAATGCCGGCTTTTTCCAGCGAAGATTTGTATCCGATCAACCTGTTCCGGGATACGGTTAAATTTCCGGGTCCGGACAGCATGGCAATTCTCTCGTGATCGTGTTCAACCAGGTGATCTGTAGCCATCTGGCTGACCTTGACGTTGTCGTTATCCACATAGGGAAGGTTTTCTACGGGATCTCCCTGAAATACGATTGGAAAGTCGTATTCTCTGATCACGTCGAGGTAAGGCATATCGACGGTGGGATGAGTAACGATGGAACCGCTTACGCTACTCGTCCGGGCAACTTCTTCGATCCGCTCGATCGCTTCTTCTTCCGATTCGACGATTTGGAGAGAAAGGGATTTGCCCATCTCCCGAGTAGCATCGTGCATACCGGAGATCATTTTCTGGAAAAACTCGGTAGCGGAAAAGACATTGTCTAAAGCAATGGGTGCGATAAGGCTAATGGTGTTGGCATTACCGCTGGCAAGCCTCTGGGCAGCTGTGTGAGGTCTGTAATCGAGTTTTCGAACTGCTTCGAGGACTTTTTTCCTGGTTTCATCGCTCACGTGCGGCTTTTCGTTAAGCGCTAAAGAGACCGTAGAGACGGCCACTCCTGCTACTTCGGCAACGTCTTCTATCGTGGTACCATCCGCCATGATATCTCAGCCCTCTAAAATTTTATTCAAAGCGCTTTTATAGTAACAAACGGTCAAAAATTTGTCAAAATTTCAGGTAAGGGTAAATTAATGACAATTATTCCTCGAAATAGGATAACAGCGCATAGTGTAGCATTATTTTTTACACAGTTGTTTTACACTATCACTTTCCCCGCCGTGCTAATGAGTACCTGATAGAACTTTCAACTTCCTGGAACCGGAAAGAAGTTCGGCTGGGGAATCCACCGCATCTTTTATCTGGATATTCGAAAGCCGATCTTCCGCTCGCGGTCAGCTAGCTAATTGAGGCAAGCTGGATCACTGAAGTTCTTTCAGGCTTAAAGATATCCTTTTTCGGGATTTGTCCACGTCGATAACTTCGGCTCGAACCCTCTGGTTTAGCTTCACTACGTTTCGGGGATGGTCTACGTAATCCTGAGACAGCTCGCTGATGTGGATTAACCCGTCGGACTTTAGTCCGATATCGACAAACGCGCCGAAGTTGGTCACGTTGGTAACTATTCCCGGGACGACCATGCCTTCCTCGAGGTCGTCAATCTCGTTGATATCTTCGGAAAAATCAAACGGTTCGAATTCCGGTCTCGGATCCCGGCCCGGTTTTTCGAGCTCGTCCAGGATGTCGTTGAGCGTGGGAAGTCCAACGTCCAAATCAACGTAATCCTCGAGTTCGATCTCCTCTCGGATCTTCGGGTTGTTAACGATCTCGGTTATCGTGCAATCTAAATCCGAAGCCATTTTTTTCACGACCGAATAATCCTCGGGATGAACGCCGCTGTTGTCCAGCGGATTCTCGCCGTCAACTATCCGGAGAAACCCGGCGCATTGCTGAAAAGTCTTTGGGCCGATTCTCGGGACCTCTTTGAGCTGTTCGATGTCGGTAAACTGACCGTGCTCAGTTCTGTATTCCACGATATTGCCGGCGAGAGTAGGTCCCAGGCCCGCCACGTAAGTCAGCAATTCCTCACTCGCGGTATTTACGTTTACGCCGACTCTGTTCACGCATCTTTCGACGACCTCGGTTAATTTCTTTTCCAGTAAATTCTGGTCGACGTCGTGCTGGTATTGACCTATGCCAAGCGACTTCGGATCGATCTTGACCAGTTCGGAAAGAGGATCCTGGAGCCTTCTCCCTATCGAAATAGCGCCTCTCACGGTAACATCCTGATCGGGAAACTCGTCCCGGCCGATTTCCGATGCTGAATATACCGACGCTCCGTCCTCGTTGACCCTTACCACGGTAATATCGTCCGAAAAGTCCAGGCCCCTGACGAACGACTCGGTCTCCCGGCTCGCAGTACCGTCTCCGATTGCGATGGCCTCTGGCTCGTATTCGGTTAAAAACTGATTTATGATTTCTGCTGCCCTGTCTTTTTCCTTCTGAGGTTTATGGGGGAAAATGGCTTCGTAACCAAGGAAGTTGCCCTGAGAGTCGAGAGCGACCACCTTACAGCCGCTTTTGAACCCGGGATCGATGCCGAGGACCCGTTTCTGGCCCAGAGGTGGAGACATCAAAAGTTCTTCCAGGTTGTCCTCGAAAACTTCAACGGCTTCTTTGTCCGCCGATTCTTTTACTCTGTTTCTCAAATCGGTCTCGAGAGACGGAGCAAGTAGCCGCTTATAGCAATCTACGGCTGCTAATTCTACCTGGTCGCTCGTCTTCGAATCTCCAGTTTTTGTGAGGTCTTTGAGCTTCTTTATCCCTTCCTCTTTCGGCGGCCTGACTTTAACGTTGAGGACGTCCTCGTTTTCTCCCCTGAATATCGCAAGAACTCTGTGGCTGGGTGCGCTCAGGGCGGGCTCTTCCAGGTCGTAGTACTCCCGATACTTTTCCTCGGGGTCGACCTCGGAATCCTTTAACTCCGCTTTTATAGTTCCGTTCTCAAAGAAGAACTCCCTCATTTTTTTCCTTACTTCTTTGTCCTCGTTTATCTTTTCCGCAATTATATCCCGGGCACCATGTAAAGCCTCTTCCGGCTTGGCGACGTCCTTCTCCTCGTCCACGTAATCTCTTGCAATTACCTCCGGATCCAGTCCGGGACGTTGTTCCTGAATTATGTCTGCCAGGGGCTCCAGTCCCTTTTCTTTTGCCTTCGTGCCTCTGGTGGAACGACTTGGCTTGTAGGGGAGGTAGATATCTTCCAGTTCTGACAGGCTGGTGGCCTCGTCGATTTCCTGTTTGAGCTCGTTGGTGAGTTCTTCCTGGTCTTTCAGCGAGTCGATTATCGTCTGACGCCGGCTCTCGAGTTTCTCGGCTCTTTCGAGCTCTTCCTTTATGTCGCCAATCTGAACTTCGTCCAGTGACCCGGTCTCTTCCTTTCGATAACGAGCGATAAACGGGATCGTGTTTCCGTCCTCAAGCAACGACTCCACTGCTTTAACCTGGTCTACTTCTACGTCGAGTTCTTTCGCTATAGTTTTTGTTGCGTTGGTCAGTGTAATCTCTCCGTGTGAGTGTATTTGATAGGTGTATTTCTTTTTATTATAGCCTCAGCTGGATCATGTTTCGAACATAAATTATATCAGGTGAAAGGGGCTAAGACGAACCGTCGGCCAGGGCGGTTCCCAGAAATATAGCAGGGCGGGTCCCAGTGCTCGCCCGGTAGTAGTTCGACGGGTGTCGAGCGCAAGGACCCGGTTCACCTGGTTTCCTGGTATAGAGGGTCACGGGCTGCTTAACCGGCTTTGTCGTTGTCGAAATAGCAGTTCATATCGACACGGTCCAGAGCCTCTCCTGGCAAAACCCTTTGAGAAACAAACAAGATCGCAATAAAATCGGTTAGAAAGGAGTTTAGCGTTGACCGGATCGTTGCCGCTATATAACTGATTTCAAACTAGAGGGGAAATATATGCCGGTTCATAATGCAGATATTGCCGAAAAGTTTGAACAGGTGGCTAACCTGCTCGCCATAGAAGGAGGAAACCAGTTTCGAATCAGGGCCTACCGGCGCGCGGCTCGAAATATCGGTAACCTCTCCAGGAATGTTTCTCACATGGTGCAGGAGGGAGAAGACCTTACCGAACTGATCGGTATCGGGGAAGACCTTTCGGCGAAGATCGAGGAAATAGTCGATACCGGCGAACTCTCCCTGTTGAATAAGCTAAAGGAAAGAGTGCCTCAGGGCCTGCTCGAGATGTTAAATATCTCCGGATTGGGCCCAAAACGGGCGAGAAAATTACACGAGCAGCTCGGTGTTACGAGCATAGAAGAACTCAGGGAGGCGGCGGAGAACGGTCGGATTCGGGAACTCGACGGGTTCGGGGAAAAGACCGAATCCAATATCCGGAAGGGGATTTCGAAGCTCGGAAAGGGCGAGGAGCGCATTCTTCTTTACGTTGCCGAACAGAGGGTGAAACCCCTGATCGAGTACCTCGAGGAAAGCGAGACCATCGATCGGGCGGTGGTCGCCGGAAGCTTCAGGCGGCGAAAAGAGACCGTCGGCGATATAGATATCCTGATAGTTTGCGACGATAAACAGGGGGCAATGGAACGCTTCCTGAACTACGAGGACGTCGAGGAGGTCAGCGAGCACGGGGACGACAAATCCAGCGTTATCCTGCAGTCCGGGCTTCAGGTCGACGTCCGGGCGGTGGCGAGAGAGAACTTCGGGGCAGCCCTTCATTACTTCACCGGTTCACAGGCTCACAACGTCGCTATCCGGGAGCGGGGAGCAGGAAAAGGGCTAAAAATAAACGAATACGGGGTTTTTAAGGAAGAAAAAGAAGAAAGGATAGGAGGGAAAACCGAGGCCGAGGTCTTCGACAGCGTGAACCTCACTTACATTCCACCTGAACTCCGGGAAGACCGGGGTGAAATCGGGGCGGCAGAGGATGGATCCCTGCCTGAACTCGTAAAGCTTCGGAACATCAAAGGAGATTTACAATCCCACACCACTGCTTCGGACGGCCAGAATACTCTTGATGATATGGCCGCAAAGGCCCAAGAAAGGGGGCTGGAGTACCTGGCAGTAACGGATCACTCGAAGAAAGTTACCGTTGCCAACGGGCTGGACGAGGAACGGTTGAAGGAACAGATCGAACGAATCCAGGATTTCAACGAATCTCACGATGGAGTTAGGCTACTTCGATCCAGCGAGGTAGATATCCTGGAAGACGGGTCGCTTGACCTTCCCGACAGGGTACTTGAAAAGCTGGACATCTGCATTATAGCCGTCCACAGCAAATTCAACCTGTCAGAGAAAGACCAGACAGACCGGATAGTCAGAGCTATGCATAATCCGAACGCTCACATTCTGGGTCACCCCACGGGTCGGTTGATCAACGAAAGGGAACCCTACGAGGTCGACATGGAGCAGGTTGTTGAGTCGGCGCGGGATACAGGTACTATCCTCGAGGTAAACGCTTCGCCCCATAGGTTGGACATGGCTGACAATCACTGCAAAATGGCAAAGGAAAAAGGAGTAAAGGTCGCAATTTCCACCGACGCCCACAGCACCGACGAACTGAACATGATGAAGTACGGAGTCTGGCAGGCACGAAGGGGCTGGCTGGAGTCAGAAGACGTAGTCAACACCAGAAGCTGGAACGATTTGAAAAGAATTTTAAAGGACTGAAACCCAACCAAATAAGGTGAGGTGCACTGTATTCATGCCATCAGCGGATCAAGAACCTAAACCAGAAGTAGAGCCGGAAGAGATAGAAGAGGAAAGTAAAGCAGAAGAAGCGATAGACGCATTACGGGAAGCGATACGATACCACAATTACCGGTATTACGTAGAAAACGATCCCGTAATCTCTGATTACGAATACGACCAGCTGATGCGGGACCTGCAGGTGCTGGAGGACAGGTTCCCCTCGCTGGTTACGCCCGACTCTCCGACTCAGCACGTGGGGGGCGAACCGCAGGACGAACTCGGGTCCTTCGACCATCCGGAGCCGATGTTGAGCCTTCAGGCCGCCTACGAGGAAGAAGAGGTCGCGAATTTCGACGAGACCTGCAGAGAGGAGCTGTCCCTGGAAACCGTCGAGTACCTGGCGGAACCCAAGTACGACGGGCTTGCCATTGAACTGGTTTACGAGGACGGTACCCTATCCGTTGCTTCCACGCGGGGAGACGGCGAAACCGGCGAGGACGTGACGGAAAACGTCAAGACCATCAGGGAAGTGCCACTCGCCCTGCTCAGCGAGGACGGGACTCCAGTGCCGGAAAGGCTGGTGGTTAGAGGAGAAGTGTACATGAGGAAGGACGAGTTCCAGGAAATGAACGAAAGACGGGCCGAAGAAGGGAAGGACCCCTTCGCCAACCCGCGAAACGCCGCGGCCGGATCTCTCCGACAGCTGGATCCAAACGTGACCGCCAGGCGGCCGCTGCGTATTTTCTGCTACGACGTTGCCGAGGTCGAAGAGCACGGGTTCGAATCCCAGAAGGAGATCATGGAAGCTCTGCCAAACTGGGGACTGCGGGTAAACCGGGACTGGGTTAAGATCTGCAAAGGCGTGGACGAGCTCGTCGATTACCACGCCCAGCTGGAAGAAAAGCGAGAAGATTTCCCCTACGAAATTGACGGCGTTGTCTTCAAGGTCAACGAACTCTCCCAGCGCGATATCATGGGTACCAGGGAACGGGACCCGCGCTGGGCCCTTGCCTATAAGTTCCAGCCGCTTCGAGGGACCTCGGAGGTCAAGGATATTAGAGCCCAGGTCGGTAGAACCGGGTCTCTCACTCCGATCGCTTACCTGGACCCGGTACACATCGGAGGCGTAGAAGTCAAGCGGGCTTCCCTGCACAACCAGAGTGAAGTCGAGAAGAAGGATATTAGAATAGGCGACGTGGTCCTGGTCGAGCGAGCTGGAGACGTGATTCCCCAGGTCGTGAAGTCCCTGCCCGAAGAACGGGACGGGTCGGAGCGGAAGTTCACCATGCCGGACAGATGCCCGGTATGCGATGCTGACGTGGTGATTTCCGACGACAAACAGCACGCATACTGCACCAACGCCAGCTGTCCCGCTCAGGTTCGGGAAAGACTGATCCATTTTGCCTCCCGGGGTGGAATGGACATAGAGGGGCTGGGAGACAAGATCGCCGAGCAGTTTATCAAAACCGGTCTCGTGGAGAGCCTGGACGACCTGTACGATCTTGAAAAAGACGACCTGATATCGCTGGAGAGATTTGCCGAGAAGTCTTCGCAGAACCTGCTCGACGAGATAGAGGAAAGCAAAGACCAGTCTTTACCAAGATTTCTATACGCTCTCGGAATACCGGAGGTGGGAGAACATCTATCCCGGGTTCTTTCCAGCCACTACCCCACGCTGGAGGACCTGATGGAGGCAGAAGAGGAGGAGCTCCAGCGGATAAACGAAATCGGTCCGGAAGTGGCGAAGAGCATCGTCGGCTTCTTTTCCAATTCCGATAACCAGGAGTTGATCGAGAACCTTCTTGGAGCGGGAATCACGCTGAATAACCCCCTGAGCGAGGAAACCGAGTCTCCCCTGGAAGGCCTCACATTCGTATTCACCGGCAGTCTGGACAGATGGACCAGAAGCGAGGTCCAGAGGTACGTTGAAGACAAGGGTGCTCGCAGTACCTCGAGCGTCAGCAGTCGGACCGATTACGTCGTGGCCGGACCGGGAGCCGGCTCCAAACTGGACGACGCGGAAGAGCTGGAAATTCCCGTCCTGGATGAGGAAGAATTCGTCCAGCTCCTGGAGGACAGGGTCGAAGAGGAAGAGTTTGAGAAGAGTTAAAAGATAAGCTTTCCAAAATAACCAGGGGGAAGAGGTCCGTGTACCCGTACTTTCGGGCGTAAAATTGGTCAGATAATACGTGATGTACTCCGGTCTCCGGCAAAAATAACCTGGAAGTAAGAGATGGTGAGATGATATCGAAGGAAATCGCCCGGAAGACCGGGAGTATCGGATAGTCGGTTATAAAATTCTCCTTACACGAATGCACTGGAACAACTGATCTTGGGATGGAAGGGGAACGTGATGCGCTCTAACGCTTAAAATAATAAAGCGCGGTCGGTAAAAAGGTTTAATTTTTTACAGCCGCGCTAAATCTAATTTTTTGCCGTTTCGAAAAACGGAAAATTACTCAGACATTTTGACGAGGATTTTGGCGATTATCTCCCGCTCTTCAGGCTCTGCCGCGTTCCACATTTCTTTAAGTAATTCCTCTTCAGGAGTCTCCGGACAGACGTTTTTGGCCAGGAAATCCCCGATCTGAGTTGCCAAATTTTCCATCTGTTCCGGGGACATTCCCGCTTTTTTGCCTACTTTTACCGCCTGGCTCAAATTATCGCGCCATTCGCCCCAGTTCCCCACATAATCCATCAGACTTATACATTTTAATTTTTCGTTTACGTCCATGTTTACACCCCTTTT
>CAZYPS010000044.1:0-14546 GCA_964649445.1 uncultured Thermotogae bacterium
TTAAGGACGAAGTTCAACCAACGATCGATTTATCCCCAAGGCAAGTTCTGGAAGTCTACCGGCAAGTTACGGTAAATTTGTTGAGTAATTTTACTAAGAAAAACCGCCGTTGCAAAGGTTCAATAGTTCAAATCGTTAATGAAGTTGATAAAAGGTAAACTATTCCGTAACGTAATATAGGAAATAGTAATTTTGAGGGTTAAAAGTAGAGGTTTAGATTTCTAGTTTTGATTATTGGTTGCAATCTGATCTAATTTTTTGGTTGATAAACGATGGTGGAAGCTTTCATAGGATTGGGTTCCAATTTAGGGAACAGGAAAAAGAATATCGATAATTCCCTTCGTTTACTTTCCGAAAGGGAAGACCTGGAGTTGATTGGCCGGGCTTCGAATTACGAAACGGAACCAGTAGGGCCCATCCAACCCTGGTTCATCAATACCGCAGTCAAGATTAAAACCACCTCTTCTCCAGAAGAAATACTTGCGAGATGCAAAGAGGTCGAAAGGCGAATAGGCCGAGTGGACACCCTTAAGTGGGGTCCCAGGCTCGTAGATCTGGACCTTCTGCTCGT
Source organism: uncultured Thermotogae bacterium (assembly GCA_964649445.1). Lineage (GTDB taxonomy): Bacteria > Bipolaricaulota > Bipolaricaulia > M55B111 > M55B111 > JAGXLP01. The sequence continues at coordinate 572 of CAZYPS010000044.1, forward strand.
AAATGGATACGTTCTGGAAAAACGGGAACTGAAGTTGCCTCATCCCCAGATGGAAAAACGAAGGTTCGTTCTACTTCCTCTGCTTGAACTAGAGCCGAACTTAGTCCATCCCGGACTACAAACCCCCCTAAAAGAACTATTACCCAAACTGGAAGAAGACAAAAAGGTGATAAAGTTACAATGAAACAAATTCTAATCTCCTCCAATGGCAAAAGCCATGGCGAGAAACGAGTTGCAATAACTGAAGATGGTAAACTTGTAGAAATTTTTTACGAAGATTTTCAGCAGGATAGATTGGTAAGTAATATATATAAAGGAAAAGTAGAAGACGTACTCTCGGGTCTGGGATCAGCTTTCGTGGACGTCGGAGAAGAACAGAGTCTTTTTCTCTCCCGAAGCGAGATAAACCAGGCCATTTTAAGAAGCAGGGGTTTTGATCCGAACGAATACCCACCTCGGATCAATAAGATCATTCACGAGGGAGAATCTTTGATCGTTCAGGTGAAGCGAGGCGGGATTGGAACGAAAAACCCCCAGGGAACGACGAAGATTAGTCTGCCCGGTCGGTACTGGGTATTTCTTCCCAAGGACAGTCGGCTAGGGATATCCCGGAGAATTACGGACGACAAAGAAACCCAGAGGTTAAAGGACATAGCTCGGAACCTCAAAGAAGAAAACGAAGGACTCATCGCCCGTACGGCTTCGGAAAACGCTTCCAAAGAAGACTTAAAGCGAGATTTCAATTTCCTACTCGGTACCTGGAAAGGGATTGAAGAGGAGGCAACAAAAGTCAAACCACCCCATTTGCTTCACTCACACGCGGGAATAGTGAGAAAGATAATCCGGGACCGTCTGCTTGAAGACGTAGACAAGGTATTAACCGATTCTGAGGACGTGTACGAAGATATCCTGGATTACATCCACTATCTCAGGATGGACGAATTCAAGGACTCGATTGATCTATACGAGAACGAAAATACTTCTCTGTTCTCCAAGTACGGGGTCGAGGATCAACTAAAAGGCTGTCTCAAACGGGAAGTTAGTCTAGAATCAGGTGGGTATCTTGCAATAGACGAGACCGAAGCCCTCACTGCCATAGACGTAAATACAGGGGGGAACGTAAACCATAAAAACCAGGCACAGGCGATTCTAAATACAAATCTCGCTGCGGCAAGGGAGATACCGATTCAGCTGAGACTGCGGAAAATCAGCGGAATCATTATTGTCGACTTCGTTGACATGTACGACAACGAAGACCAGCAAAAAGTAATAAACGAGCTAAAAGAAAGTCTTCGGGAAGACCGAGTGCCTGCCGATTTTATAGATATGACTCCTCTTGGACTTGTGGAGATTACGAGAAAAAGAGAAGGAGAGAGCCTGGCCGATCTGATGGAGGAATACGAAAACGAAGTTTAACTTATATCCAGGTGCGGGTCTTTTATCCCTTGGTTAATAGAACAAATTAACGTTCTCCGTGACCTAACTGGTGTACTTCATCAAACTTTTAAGTCTATTCTTCAAAAGCCAGTTTTATTTCCGCTTCCGCGGCGAGTTCTTCGTCCACGTAGGCCTCCACGGCCACCTTGCAAAAGCTACTTCTGGCTCTTTTCATCTCAGCTTCCAGAACTAGCTGGTCTCCCGGTGTGACCTTCCGTCTAAACTTTGCACCGTCAACTCCAACCAGGTAACCTATACCTTCGCCCCCTAAAACTTCTCGAGCCAGAAGCCCAGAAACCTGAGCCATGCCTTCAATAATCATTGTCCCCGGCATAACGGACGGTCCGGGCTCGGGAAAGTGACCCTGAAAGAACGGCTCGTTAACCGTCACGTTCTTCAGGGCCACCAACTCCTCCCCGTCACACTCGGTAACCTTATCTACAAGTAGATAAGGGTACCGAAGTGCTATTGCTTCTTTGATCTCTTCAATATCCATCCTATCCATCGGGCTAAAATCAACCGCCTATTTCTGATCTCAGAACGTCCTTAGTGGCTTCGGTAAGATTGTCCACTTTCCCCAAATTTCTGTAAAGGATGACATTTTCCTGTCTGAAAACCAGGTCGTAACCCTGATTATTTGCTTCTCTGTTGGTGATCTGGAATATCTTCCTCTCAATTAACTGAGTCAACAGATTATCCAGCTGCTGGTATTGAGAGTTTATCTGCTGCAGGGTCTGAGCCACTTCCTCGGGTGCAGCCGACCCGTTTCTCATGCTTTCCAGAACCCCATCCAATTCCGACATAATGGGATCCACCTGGCCTTTGAGCTGCTCAAGTCGATCCGATATAGACTCGAATCCCCTAGCACTCATCATTTTTTCCACCATCGCAAGATCTATCGCCAGCTGAGCCTTAAGTTTCTCGGCCTGAAGGATATCGCTCTGTCTGTTAAATTCCTCTTCGGTAATCTCTCCCTGAATTGCCTGCTCACGGAGCTGGGTTAATTCTTCGTTTTTCGCCTGAGCCTCTTCCCGTTCCTCCGAAACTGCATTTGTAAAGACGTTGAAAGCTTCAGTGGCGTTCACATAACCAACTTTTAGACCTTCCCCACCTTCCGGAGCTCCGGTGGCCTCCATCTCACTCATCTGGCTCTCCAGGTTTTGCACTTTATTCTGGAGGTCCGCTACCTCTTCACCAGATACACCGACCCCGGTCTCCTCGACCTTTTGCTCCAGCTGGTCGAAAGAAGACTTGAGAGCGCTTACCTCGTCAACACTGGCGAAAGACGCGAAGTCTTCCGGCATTCTATTTATCCTATTCTGAAGACTACTTAATTCCTCACCAATGGCGTCTACCTTGTCCGATAAGTTGGAGACATCCGAATCTCCTCCCACCATCTGAGCAAGATATCCTCCACCAAAGCCCAAAACGATAGCCAGTAAAAGAGTTAAAACTAGTTTACCATTTGACAATATAATTCACCTCAAAGTGTCTCTATTTATAGTTAAAACATGGGTCCCATCCCGAAGTAAAAACTCGGGACGTAGCTGAAATCTTTCGAAAGACTCCAGGAAGCACCCAGTCGCAGGTGACCAAACATCTGAAGGTTTATTTCGAATCCTGCAGAATTTTTAAAATCGTAGTTATTGTCCTCTCTAAACTTTATCCCGCTATCGACAAAAGAGGTTATATATAGCTGCCCGGGAAGCAGTTGTAATCTGTACTCGCTGTTAAGGAAACCGTAATTACTCGCTACGTCTGATCCCATCCCCCGAATCGAGTTCTTTCCGCCAAACTCGGTTTGATAGTTTCTCGGGGCATCCAAACCCAGTCCGAGCTGGAGATTAAACCCGAAAGTCTGCATTTTTTCACCGGCAATATCCACGGTGGGTAAACCCTGAAAATAACTCCCGGTAAACGTCAACTGAGTGAAGCTCAATCCTGGAGCAAAATCTCCGGCCTTTTCCAGTTTAAGCGATCTTTTCGTCCCCGCGGTCGGGAACATAGGATTGTTTCTATCGTCGTAGACCAGATCCGCAGATAAAATATGAGTAATCGAACTGAGAGAGTCGTCGCCAAGAATCCAGTCCGCGTTGTATCCCGTGTTAAGAGAGAGTTTGCCCGTAAGAGGATAACCAAAAGAAGCCTTTACACCCTGATTGGAGCCGACGTTCCTGTATAAACTCAACTTGGTGAAATCAAATCCTGCAGGATAATATACGTTCTTCCAATCGAGGCTCCCACCAAATTTCGCATCGAGCTTAAGACTTCTGTTTAAATTCAGGGAAACGTCCTGACCCAGCCCTAAGAGGTTTTTAGTCGATAGCTTTATTTTACCGGCTAAGCCACTCTCAGACCAGGACAAACCGCCATTTATACTATTCAATTTGGACTTTTCTTTTACTTTGAAACTCAGTTCTACCCCTTCAGAGGTTCTGGTCGGCTCCGGGGTAACTTCGGAAAAGTATCCCAGATCAAGCAGTTTTCTCCTGGAATCCTCAAGCAAGTTACTGTCAAAAACATCACCTTCTGAAAGGAGAATTTTATTTGACACAACCCTTCTTGCCGTATTTTCGTTTCCTTCAATTGTAATCTCGGTAATTATTCCCTCAAATATTTTAATTACGATAGTTTCGTCCTGAACCCGATCGACGGAAAAATCCACGAACCTGTAGCCATCCGTCAGGTATTTATCGTAAACCCCTTCAAGAACTCTTAATAGATCGTAATTCGTTATCTTGCCCCCGGGAACATCTCCGACCAACTCTTTCAACTCTTCACCAGCATACACTGTATTTCCTTCAAGTCCTAGTTTTGCTCCCTCAACAACTCCGTCCAGAACTTGTCTTTCGCTCAACTCCCAGCGCAAAATGATATCTGATTTACTATAGCCTCGTGCGGGAACTAGATTGACCGAAGTAAAGTAAACAGAATTCTGTAAATTCTGATAGGATTTCTGAAGCGCTCTCAACTCTATCGGTTTACCGTCTTCTGCCTCTATCATATCCAGCGCTACTTCTTCAGGGACGGTATCCAAACCTTCAATTCTTATTCCTGCAAGCTTTCCTTCGATTACTTCTATGCTTAACGTGGTATCGATATTAATATTCCCAAGACTTACGAAAGGATAGCCATTCTTCTCGTATTTCTTCTGAAGATTTTTCAACCCTTCGTCCAGACTATCCTTGTTAATCACCTTGCCTTTTTTGATACCGGCATCCTTGAGGGCGTTCTTCAACTTACGGGTACCGATCAGGTTAACTCCGGAGAATTCGTACTCTTCCAGCACCGGATACTCCGATAGCTCCAATTCCACCCCAATCTCTCCACCCGAAGTTTCGATACTGCTCTCGACCGATTTAAAAATCCCCATAGCCTTGACGTTATTGACCTTCTCCTCTAACTTACTCTTACTTATCGAATCTCCCTCTTTGAAGCCGAGTTCGGTTAGGATTTTATCATCGGAAATTTCCTCATTTCCAGAAATTAATATTTCCTTTACTACATATTTAGTCTCGTTTCCCTCGTCTTGCCCTCTCATCGTCGAACTAACCAAGACAAGAGTAATCAAAAGTGACAGGATAATAACTATTGAGAGTTTTTCTTTATTTGTTTTCATCCACTTATACCCCTTCCTTCCTCAATATTTTCTCTCTGGTACTTCTGTACTGAACGGCTTCGGATACGTGTTCAGGATAAATCCTATCGGATTCGTCAAGATCTGCAATGGTTCGTGAAATTTTGAGGACTTTGTGATACGCCCTCGCCGAAAATCCATAATGGTCAATAGCTTGTTCTACCAAACTTTCGGCCGACTGATCCAGCTTACAGTGGTTCTCTACCTGCTCGGCTGTCATCAGGGAATTCGTAAAACCATCCCGACCAAATCTCTCCGTCTGTTTCTTCCGGGCTTTTTTAACCCTCTCCCTGATCGTACTGCTTTTTTGACCTTGAGTTCGGTTCGTCATTTCTTCCTTGGCCAATCTCTGAACATCAACAAAAACGTCAATCCTATCCATAAATGGACCGGATATCTTTTTTCTGTAACGACGTATTTCGTGGGGCCTACAGTTACACTGTTTTACCTCATCTCCCAGGTAACCGCATGGACAGGGGTTCATTGCCCCGACCAGGGAAAAATTAGCCGGAAACCGAAAAGAGTTGGAGGCACGAGAAATCGTTATCTCCTGATCCTCCAGCGGCTGTCGGAGCGTCTCCAGAACTCTCCGATTAAACTCCGGCAACTCGTCCAGAAACAGCACCCCATTATGGGCAAGACTAATTTCCCCCGGAGTCGGGTTGCCGTGGCCACCCCCAACCATACCGGCATAAGATATCGTATGATGAGGAGACCGAACTTTTCTTCGAGTTACTAAAGGATTACTTGAACTCAACTCTCCAAGGATACTGTAAATCTTGGTTACCTCTATCGCCTCTTCAAAGGTCAACGGCGGCAAAATTGTCGGTAGCCTCTTCGCAAGCATGCTTTTTCCCGAGCCTGGCGGACCACTCATAAGCACATTGTGACCGCCCGCCGCGGCGATTTCCAGGGCCCGTTTAGCACCTTCCTGCCCCTTAACGTCACTAAAGTCTCTGGAAAAAGTGCTTTCCGATTTGAAGTATTCCTCCCGATCGAAGTCGTGCACTTCGACCCCGACCTCACCATCGTCATCTAAAAACCTAATTGCTTCTTTCAAACTGGAAACCGGATATACGTCCAGCGAGTCAACTATCGCTGCCTCTCCTGCATTCCCCTGAGGCACAAGTATTTGTTCTATGTCAGGATTTTCCCTGGCAGCGAGAACCACCGGAAGAACTCCGCTTACCGATCTTAACTGGCCATCCAGCGACAATTCCCCGATTAACAACTTATTTGCCAGTGAACCTTCGGACAATTGACCGGTCGCCTGGAGGATCGTACTTGCAATTGGCAAATCCAGCCCTACACCTTCTTTCTTAACGTCCGCCGGAGCCAGATTCGCTGTAATACTTTTAGTGGGAAATTCGTATCCGGAGTTATTAATGGCACTCTTTATCCTGTCCCGACTTTCCTGCACTTCTTTTTCCGGCAACCCTACCAGTTTGAAACCGGGTAAGCCACGGGATACGTCACATTGAACTTCAACTATAATCGCATCTATTCCGGTAACAGCACCACTCAAAGTTTTCGAAATCATTCTAGCACGACCTCAGATTTATTGCATCCTCATAATGGCTAATTTCGCCTTCATGAATAGCGATAACGTCAAAACGGGCATCTCCCCGATACTCGTTCTCCATTAACCACCTCTTGGCGCACTGTATCAACCTCTGCTTCTTCTCCGTCGTTATTGACTCCTCCGGGGGAACATAACTCCCAGTACCCCGTCGTTTGACCTCGACAAAGACAACGTAATCCCCGTCAAAGGTAATTATGTCAATTTCCCCACGATGGCAAAAATAATTTCTGGCGACCAGGTGGTGTCCGTGGGCCCCAAGATATTCCGCTGCCTGTTCTTCCGCCTTTCGACCTTTTTTCGCCATAATAAAATAGTGAAGTTAACTTTATTACAATATAAACAAGTTACGGCCGAAACGTGGTTAATAAATTAAAAGAAAACGATGTGAAAATCGTATGAATAATAACGGTTGATTTAGGAGATATTCAAATTGGAAAACCAAGTGATATTAACTCTAAACAAACTTTTTTCGGTCCTCCATAACTACCTAAGAGAGTTTTTAAAATCGGAGCATTACAAGAATTCAATCGGCTAAGGTTAAGACAGTTGTTTAGGGGGCAACTTTGGCGACTTGATAAGGTGAAAACCCATACATAGAATAACCTGGGTGAAAATATGGACCTTGAGAGTAATGAAGAGCTTACTGTATTCGACGGTGCAATCGGAACCGAAGCCCAGAAAAGGGCTTCGGGCTCGGAAGATAGTTTGACCGACGTATTCAACCTTACTCAACCTGAAGTTATCAAGAGCATTCACCGTAACTACCTGACCGCCGGTGCCCAATTTCTTACGACAAACACGTTTTCTTCCAACGAAATCAGACTATCTCGCTCCGGCCAGGGAGAAAAAACTGAGGAAATAAACGAAAAAGGCGCCCGTCTGGCCAGGCAAGCTATTGAAAATTTTTCACAGTTATCCGGAGAATTTATGGTCGCAGGGTCCATCGGCCCTACAGGAGAAACCTTAGTCCCACTCGGCGACTGGACGTTCGAACAGTTCTTCGAAACTTTTCAGGCTCAGGCTGAGGCGTTAAAACGGGGCGGAGTGGACTGGATAATAATTGAGACGATGGAATCTCTTAGAGAAGCAAAAGCCGCGTTGGTAGCCGTAAATGAGACCGGGTTACCGGTTATAACCTCCCTTTCCTACGGGGATCGAGGAAGAACGAGTTACGGCGTGGTTCCCGCCTCGGGTGCAATAACCCTGGATTATCTCGGATCCGACGTCCTGGGTATGAACTGTGGAACCGGTCCACAGGCCTACCCGGAAATCATCAAAACCTACAACCAATCAACTCCCAAACCGCTCCTGGCAGAAGCCAACGCCGGTGATCCAAGGCTCAAAAATGGAGAGACGATATACGACCTCACTCCGGAGCAATACCTGGAGGACATCAAACCCGGATTACCTTTCCTATCAGGAGTCGGCTCCTGTTGCGGAAGCAATCCGGCTTTCACAGAAGCACTTGCTGACATTGCTCAGGAATACGAAGGTCGAACGAACCCGGTAATAGAACCCGAAAACGAGAAATTCATAACCAACAACACGGCCGTAGTCGCTCTTTCCAGCGAACCGGAATTTGCGGTAATTGACCTCAAAAAAGAGGAATTAACGAGCTTAAAAGGCAAAATAGTCGACGACAAAATAAACTTACTGAACCTTTCGGGTATTACTCGCCCACTCCAGGAACTCGAGAAAATTTTAGCCCGTCAGTTCCTTCAGCTCAGATCGAGCAAACCTCTGGGAATAGAGACGGATGACCCTGAACTATTGAAAATCTTTCTCACGGCGACACCGGGAATTTCACCTGTCCGACCAACAGGAAACAGGGAGGCCTTAGAGGCAACTGCCGAAAAGTACGGAGGTCTTCTAGTCTAGGTTGCCGGACTTATGAACTTGAAAAACCAAAAGTAGAGCTTTAGAATATTTTCGCAAGCGGGCGTAGCTCAGCGGTAGAGCATCTGTTTGCCATACAGAAGGTCGCGAGTTCAAATCTCGTCGCCCGCTCCAGTTTTTACATTTCAATAAAGGATGACAGTTTATCAACCCTTTTTATTCTCTCAACTCTATAATTCCGATTAACCTTGTTTAACCGCTCAAGCTTGAATTACTGACTAGGTGAAGTAAAATAATAAAACATCGTGGGGTGGAGCAATTAGGAAGCTCGTCGGGCTCATAACCCGGAGGTTGTCGGTTCGAATCCGGCCCCCGCAACCAGATTTGGCCGGGGTGGCGGAATTGGCAGACGCAAGGGACTTAAAATCCCTTGGGGTAATGTACCCCGTGCGGGTTCAAGTCCCGCCCCCGGCACTCGTTAACTTCTTTTAGGGCTATCCGTAAAACAGTTACGTAAACTTGATTTTTCGAAGGTTTCAATTACAATTAGTCTACATCGCGGGGTGGAGCAATTAGGAAGCTCGTCGGGCTCATAACCCGGAGGTTGTCGGTTCGAATCCGGCCCCCGCAACCAGATTTGGCGGCGTAGCTCAACTGGTTAGAGCGTTCGGCTCATATCCGAGAGGCTCGGGGTTCGAATCCCTGCGCCGCTAGTTGCATAACTGGTCTTTTACATGGGGGTGTAAGGGTTCGACAGCATTGCCGAAGGGATGCTACAAGCGGAGCCAGTCAGCTCCTAAAACTGGCTACATTTCTCTAATAAATGCCGACACAAACACGGCACCCACTTTTAGCACTACGGGCAACGCTAGTCCAGCAGTAGCTGGTGTAGCGGCCTAGCTATAAAGTGGCGTTCCTTTTGCTCTCTGCTCGTAGGAGCTCAAGGAACGACGACTATACGAGCTAACCTTCTGCTTTGGCTCTGAAGTAGAAGGGAAATTTTTAAGAGCTCGGGGTTAGGGTAGGTCGTCCCGGACCGCTCTATCTCTTAAAAATTAAACCGGGACTAAGCTTGTAAATGCTGAACGGAGGCAATGCTGGACGCGGGTTCGATTCCCGCCACCTCCACCAAAAAGGATCAAAGAACCATTTACCTATCTATCCAGCTTTCCAAACTTTCTTCTACAACTTTATTTTCCATTTTAGCTGGCTTATCCTGCCAGAACTGTAGCTTTGCTTTTCGAAAACCTGACTACGCTAAAATTTAGAAAAGCTATCGTCAACCGTTAGCCGGTGCGTTTAATTCTGGATTATTTGAAACCCCTTACCTATAATTAGATTTGATTATGCCTCAAGATCGAACCATACCAAAAAACAAAGAAGCGGAACAGCTCGTCCTCGGGTCTATTTTAATGGACCCCGAAGAAGTGGTGCCCCAGGTCGTAGAAAAAGTCGAACCCGGGTATTTCTACTGGAAGGAACACAGGCTTATATTCCGGGCTATTCTGGAACTCTTCGACAAAGGTGATCCCGCCGACGTGGTCACCGTAACCAACCGGCTGAAGGAAAAGGATCAACTGGAAGAAATACAGGGGCGAGGCTACCTTGCCGACCTCCTGGACAAAGTGGTGACTACGGCGAACCTCGAACACTATACGGAGATTCTCAGGGAAAAGGCACTCATGAGGGCGTTAATTAACGGTGGAAGAAGAATTAGCGAACTGGGTTACGAGACCGATAAGGAATTAAAAGACGTCCTGGACAGAGCCGAGGAAATCGTATTCGACATCTCCCGACAGGAAACGGTCGAGGACTTTCACCTCCTGAGCGACTTCCTCCGGGAACACTTTGACGAACTGGAGGAACTTCACCACGATCCAGGCCAACAAACTATCAGTGGACTGTCCACCGGTTTTCCCAAGCTGGATGAAATGACTTCCGGTCTACAGGACGGTCAACTTGTCGTCATAGCTGGAAGGCCGGGTACGGGGAAAACCAGTTTTGCGTTATCGCTCGTCCGCAACATAGCCCTCAAAGAAGAGGCGGGGGTAGGTCTCTTCTCGCTGGAGATGACTAAAGAGCAACTTCTGGAGCGACTTCTGTGCGCCGAAGGCAGGGTAAATCTTCACCAATTACGGGGCGGGTTCGTTCCGTCGAGCAAGTGGAGAGACATAGCGACGGCGGCCGGTAAACTGCAGGAGAGCACGATCGTTATTGACGACATGCCGGGCAACGCGATTCTCGACGTAAAAGCAAAAGCCCGAAGAATGAAGGCAGAACACGATATAAATTTGCTTGTAATTGATTATCTCCAACTAATCGAAGGGACTCAAAACGCAAATACGAGAGAACAGGAAATCGCTCATATATCCCGGTCACTGAAAGGAATAGCCCGTGAGCTCCGCATACCGGTGATTGCTTTATCTCAATTGAACCGTTCTGTCGAACGAAGGGAGAAAAAGCGCCCTCGGCTTTCGGACCTGAGGGAAAGTGGGGCAATCGAACAGGATAGTGACATAGTAACCTTCATCTACAGGGAAGACTACTACGATGACGAAGAAGAAAGTGAAAGCGATTCCACTATAAGTCCGACGGAAATAATCATCGGGAAGCAGAGAAATGGTCCGCTGGGAAACATCCAGCTAAACTTTCACAAAGGTTACGCCAGCTTTTATAACCCGACGAATCGCTCACCAGGCAATTAACCTACCTCTTCTACTTTAATGAGGTTCGTCGTACCTTCTACGGAAAACGGGACTCCAGCAGTAACCACGACCAGATCCCCCTGGTCCACGTAACCTTCTTCCTTGGCCGAGTAAATTGACTTCTCTATCATCTGATCCGTATTTCGGGTCGTCTCCATGCGGATTGGCTCAACACCCCAGACCAGTGCCAGTTGATTGTAGACGTATTCAGAGGGGGTAACCGCAATAATTTTAACCTCGGGCCGGAATCGGGCTATAAGCCGAGCCGTATATCCGGACCTGGTTGACGTGATGATAGCTCTCGCTCCCAGCCGCTCAGCCATAGAACACGAGGCCCGACCTATCTCCGGAGCCGTTTCGCTTCGCTTCCCGTCGAGCTCGCTTGCCAAATTATTAGATGGTGAAAAATTATCGTCGGCCTTTCTGGCTATCTTCCTCATGGTAGACACAGTCTTTGCTGGATAAGACCCTATCGCCGTTTCTCCGGAGAGCATTATTGCGTCAGTTCCATCGAGGACTGCGTTGGCTACGTCAGTGACCTCAGCCCTCGTCGGAGTGGGAGCGTCTATCATCGTCTCGAGCATCTGGGTAGCTGTAACCACGGGCTTGGCCATATTATTAGCTAGGCGAATAATCTTTTTCTGAAGAAAAGGAACCTCTTCCATACCCAGAGCCATTGCCAGGTCTCCCCTGGCAACCATCAACCCGTCCGCTATCCGGGCGATCTTCTCGATATTCTCTACGGCTTCCGCGGTCTCTATTTTGGCAATTATCGGAACGTAGGCATCAGCCACTTCTTTTGCCAGTTCTTTTGCCTGTTTTATCTCTTCTCCCCCCTTCACAAAAGACAAAGCAAGCCAGTCAGCGCCCTCAGTGACGGCAAATTTTATATCTTTTTTATCCTGCTTGGTAATCGGAGGCAAGGGGAAACTGGTGCCAGGTACGGTAATCCTCTGTCTGCCGGAGACTACCCCGGAACTGAGGGCTCGACACTGGACACCCCGATCCGAAAGTGATTCAACCACCAGCGAGATATTACCGTCCCCAATTATTACCTCGTCCCCCACGGAAAGGAAACTCTGCAGGTCTTCGTAATCCGAGATGAAAGTACTATTTTCGCTTGATTGACCATTTGTCAACAGGACTTCGTGGTCCTCACTCAAATGGACCTCTCCTCCCTCGGCCGGCCTTATCCTCACTTCGGGCCCTTTAGTGTCCGCGATAATTGAAAGGGGAAGGTCTTTCTCTTTCCTTATCTTCTTTAGGTTGGCAAACAAGTCGGAATGTTCGTTTCTGGTGCCATGGGAGAGGTTAAGCCGAGCACAGTTTACGCCCTCGCCCACCATCGATTCAAGCACTGACGGAGACCGAGATGCAGGTCCAATTGTCGCAACTATTTTTGTTTTACTCATCTAAATAAAGTTATTGGTTTAAAATAAAAAAAGACCTGATTTAAGGGGATACCTTAAACCAGGTCTTTGTCTGCAAAACTAGTTTATCATTCTTCTTCACTGAGCTTTTTATATCTTCCAAGTTCTTCTTTAATTTCCGGCCTCTGAAGTTTTTCAATGGCTCTATTCTGAAGCTGTCTAACTCGTTCCCTGCTTATATCAAAAACCTCACCCACTTCTTCCAGCGTCCGTGTCTTGTAGTCCTCCAGGCCGTACCTTAACTTCAATATATGCTTTTCCCTGTCGGTTAGCTCCTGGTTCAGGAGACCTTTAAGCCGTCCTTTTAGAAGTGAATCGAAAGTTTCCTGTTCAGGCGTGGGAAGATTATCATCGGCAAATATGTCCCCGAGAACCCCGCTGTCGCTGGACTCTTCTCCTAAGGGTTTATCCAGAGATACCGTGGTTTGCGCCGCCTTTTTGGCTCTCCGAACCTTCTCTTCCGTCACGTCCAGCTCTTCTGCAACCTTCTCGATTGGCGGTTCGGTTCCATGTTCCTGTATGTACTCTTCTTCGACCCTATCTATCTTCCGGCTCAGTTCCTTCATGTGGGCCGGGACCCTAACAGTTCTCGACCTGTTGGTTAGAGCTTTTAGAATTGCCTGCCTTATCCACCAGGTGGCATAGGTACTGAACTTATAGCCTTTCCTCCAGTCGAATTTCTCTATTGCCTTCATCAACCCCAGGTTCCCTTCCTGGATTAAGTCGAGAAAAGGAAGACCGTAATTTCGGTACTTCTTGGCAATGCTGATAACTAATCTAAGGTTAGAAGAAGCAAGTTTTTCCCTGGCTTCTTCGTCATCCTGCTCAATCCTCTTGGCTAGTTCTACCTCTTCTTCCCTTGTTAACAGTGCCTCATTACCTACTTCGTCGAAATATCTCCTGATAGGGTTCTTTTCGTTATCGTCTTTTAATTTCCTATTTGCCATGTCCACCTCCGAAGCTTATTATTCTGTCAGATTGTTAAGCTTGATTTGAGAGATTATTATAAGTTTTAAGAAATAATTGCCTTTCGGCAGAGTTAAACATATGTATGAAGGAAATTGAAGTAAATTTATATTTCACACGGCACTCGCGGGTAAGCAATCTCTTCACTAACACTCATATTCATTATATATCGTTATAGGGTATTGTCAAGTGAAAGTTTTTAGAAGAACTTAATTTTGGCCGTATCTCCGGCCCAGCCGTAATTATTTTGGATATTGAAATAACAAGTACTTTTCCGTTACGATAGATTGATTACTAGAAAGACCGGAAAAGTTGATAGCTCACCGTGGAGGAAACAAACAAAATGACCACATCAGAAAATACTGACCTTACGAGAAGAAAG
>CAZYPS010000045.1:0-14088 GCA_964649445.1 uncultured Thermotogae bacterium
TTTTTCATTATGGCAAATATTTTTCTTTTCGGGACTTTGTAACCCTTAGCGGGAACTTCCAGCTCCATGCTTACTTTCTTAAGATCCAGCATCGAGACCCCACCTTCTGGTAACTTTCCTTCCTTTAATTTTTCTATTTCTTCCTCGAGATGGGGTTTGAGCAACTCAACTAACTCCTCTTCTCCCGTCTCCATTCCGTAGAATTCAGCGAATAAAGTCGCCAGCGAAGCCGGACCACAGCTGGAGAGAGTATTCTGTCCGTGGACGTGTTTGTAGCGTAGCTCTCGGTAGGATTTAACGGGCCATCCGAGGATCGAAAAAGACAAGGAAGCCAACAAAAGAACAACTACTAACAAAACAAGGAATTTTGAACTGCTTAACCGGATTCTAGACCCACTTAAAGGTTCCAACATAATTCTTAATTTATCCTTTATTGTTCATCGCTAAATTTCTTCCTCAAATATTTTATATGTTTCATAATCCTCAAATGGATCTGAAAACCCTCCGTAAATATACTTTACACTTTTCACGAATGAATGGGAAGGAGGATTCCGAGCAATTTTTCCCAGCTTAGCCATAAAGACTACCAAGAGAAGCACAAACCCTACGGTTGAAGCAAGATTATCGGGAAAGACAGGAAGCAGATCGTTTCCTAAAACTAACAGAATGTTATAAATATAAGTTAAAATCGTTAGGCTAAGTGCCGTGAACAGAAGTTCCAATTTATAGTGAAACGCTCTTTCGATCACAAGCTTTGTTAACTGGACAAAATCTTTTTCCAAAGAAGCTCTTTTTAAAATAGGCGCAAAACCTAACAAAAAAATCCCACATGAAAACCAAATACCGAAGGGAGGCAACGTAAACAGCAACCAGTTCGTTTCGTGGCTCCACTCAATTAATATTGAAATCATATTTTCTCCGGTTTGAGAACAAAAACAGACAAACTAAGCTTTTATACTCGAAGCTTACTTATACACGCTAAAACCCTTAATGAAATGCTTCAATGCAATGCAAAAACTCAGAACGTACTTTCTGAGCGATAAATTAAACTGCAATAAGAACCTTTAGAAAGAAACTCGTAGGGCATAATTAAACAACCTCCTCCACAATCAGCGGTAGCGCTATCGAGACGGCAGCAGTGGAGATCGGTGATCTTAAAGGTATTGTCGGTATCGGCAAAACGTTCGAATAATTAATTGCCGTACTTGCAAGCGGAAACGTTATCGCCACCCATTTGTATACCCATACATGAAACATCGCCTTTTTCAAAGAATTTTTTTTGATAAAAACAAGGACCCCGCAAAATATAACCACAATTAAGCACTCAAAAAGAAAAACTAAGGTTATCTCAAAGGTTAGTGGTAAATTGGCCATTCCGCCCCCTTAACTGTTTACAACGCCTAATTTTAAGCTTACTAACAAAACTCAATCCCGTTATTATTCATGACTTCCTTCATTCTTTAGATTACACTTTGAAATGGATTCCTAAAACCACCGAAAAGTTGCTTAAAGCCCCTCAATAATGAGAAAGTGGGAGAGTTAGGCATATTACCGTCAACTTTCGAGAAAACTGAGACACAAAAAATAAAACCGCTTCCACTTCTGACTTTGTAACAGTGATCCTATCAGTCAAGTTTGCTAACCTCAGCCGAAACAACAACGAGGTACCCGACCCCGAACCCAATAATAATTGTCGATAAATCTCCAAGTAACTATATGTCATTCCAATTAAGGATTGATTGCTGTAGAAACTCCAGCAGCGCAGCGATTCCAGAAAATGTAGCTATACTCCATTTGTACTGAAAGACTCTTGGGGAAGCCCTATGCAGTTCCTGGTTATAGTTCGACGGTTCTCCATCTGTAAATAAAGATAGAAGTGGAGAAAAAATCAAAACAACAATGCCTATAATTCCAGAATAAGATAGGAAAATCAAAATGATTGTTAGAAAAACGGATTTCTGCATTCTAGTTCTCCGAAATTACTTGAACAACTAGAAACCCCACACCTGCACCTATTACGGCACCGGGTAAAATGTTTTCTCTCATCAGAAATATCTGATTACAATCTAAGTTGCTGAGGACCGAGTTTAAAACCGCTAAACTTACAAGTACAAACTTATTTGCATAAATATGTTTAAGGATCTCAGTAAAGGAAAAATCTGAGATGATCAGGAGTATTAAAATAGAAGGGATAACAATGGAAATTACCGCTACAAGGAAAAACTCCGCGAGATTTTGTAAAGTAACTACCATCTCATCTCACCTAGAAATAATCACGAAACACATACTATAATAAAATGGCTCAGGGGAATGAATCCTGAGCCATCGCAACTTTCTACCAAAGCCCACCAACGAGATCTCCAACAATTCCTCCTACCATTGTCCCTACAGCACTTGCAGCTCCAGCCATTCCTGTTGCAGTACTTGATGCTGCACCTGCAGCTGATCCAATTGTAGCGCCTGCAAACTCACTCCAATCCCAACCATGATAGCCTCTTGCATATCCATAAGAATACATACTTGCTCCTCCTATCGCTCCACCTGCAGCAGCCACTCCTACAGTTCCCCAATAACCAAGCTTTCCTTTTTCTTTATTGAGCTTTTCACTTTCGACTTCTTCCCCGCCTTGTTTTTCGATCTTCTGAAATACCGAAGTCTGGTCACTATTCCCTCTCGGGGCCTTCTGTTTAGCCGATTGATCAAGACTACCCTCCACTTTTTTAGTTTGTGCCAGTGCACTAGAGACTGGGGTCAGTACGACAAGCAAACTCAGCAACGAAACGAAGGCAAGTTTCGTCTTATGCATTTTTACCTCCTTTTTGCAAAGACGAAATTATTCAAAGTAAACGGTAAACTTACCTATATTTGGAAGCCGGACAAATATTGGATCATCCAGCCGGCTGAGGATTTACCCAACTTTATCCCCGGGAATATATTTGATTGTATTTTATAACTGACGGTTACTTTCGTCTATAAAACTGGTTAAGGATTTCTTTAAACTAAATTAATAATCTCTAATAGAGCTGTCATGTTTTTTAAAATTCGATCAATATCCAATAGAAGGGGTCGAAAATCAATAATCAGTAAAAACTGGATCGAATTTTCCGGACAATATCAACGCCTAAACTAAAAATGAGTTGTAAAAAATAACAATTTCTATTAGAATAATATAGTTGCAAATTAGCAGTTTAAATTTTAAAAACCAAAAAGTATCAGGAGGAAATTATGTTAGACGAAACAGTCGAAAAAGCACTGAATGATCAGATCAAAGAAGAGCTGAACTCTTACTACATTTACTTATCTATGGAAGCTTACTTTGAATCAGAATCTTTAGACGGATTTGCTACCTGGATGGAACTTCAGGCTCAGGAAGAGATAGAACACGCTATGCGTTTCTTCCGCTATATCAACGAGCGGGGAGGTCGAGTGAAACTGCAGTCTCTGGAAGAGCCAAAGTCCGACTGGGATTCTCCTAAAGAGGCTTTCAAAGATGCCTACGAACACGAACAGTACATTACAAACAAGATAGATGAGCTGGTGGATCTGGCGGAAGAAAAGAACGATAAGGCGACGAGGAATATGCTGGAATGGTTCGTAGAAGAACAGGTAGAAGAAGAAGCATCAACAGAAGAGATAATCGATAAGCTAGAAATGGTAGGAGAAAGTGGTCCTGGGCTTCTGGCACTGGATAACGCTTTAGGTCAGAGACAGGCAACCGACGAAGCAGCCGCCGAATCAGGTAATGAGTAAAGAAATCGCTTGAATCGCGCTATCCTCGCCCACAAGGGCGGGGCATTGTGCCCGATTCATGGTTTCGCCACCGCGATTTCTAAACAACTACAAACTGACGCATTAATCCCCGTCCAAATGACGGGTTATTCTGGGTGAGTTAATAAAGAGGCTGGTTATCATCAAAAAGTAAATAGAATAAACGGGGGTGTTAACGCTCCCGTTTATTCTATTTACAGAATTACTATAATCATGAATGGCTTAAAAGATGATTAGACCGACATCCGTGAATTTACAAAAACTCCATTCTGAGAACAGCTAAATAAGTTCCTCCATCTGGTCAAGATACTTCTCGTACATTGAGAGTGTCCGCTTAACTGGTTCAGGCTGGCTCATGTCGACCCCCGCATCCTGCAAAGCATCGAGAGGATATTTGCTGGAACCTGCTCTTAGGAGGCCTCGATACCGTTCCACGGCCGGATCTCCTTCCTTCAGGACCTTTTGAGATAAGGCAAGCGAAGCGCTAATTCCAGTGCTGTACTGATAGACATAATAAGCTCTGTAGAAATGAGGAATCCTCATCCATTCGAATTCAATCCTGTCGTCAATAACTGCGGGCTCGTAGTAGTCGTTTTTCAACTCCCCGAACAACTCATTTAGTCTGTCGAAGGTGAGCCCCTCTCCCGCACTGACCTTTTCGTGAACTTCATGCTCGAAATGGGCAAACATCGTTTGGCGAAATAGTGTAGTCCGGAACGTCTCAAGAAAATGATCCAGTAGATGTAGTCTAAAGTCCGGATCAGATACTTCTTCCAGCATATGTTCCGTTAGCAGAGCTTCGTGCAGGGTACTTGCAACTTCAGCGACGAATATTGAGTAATCCCCGTATATATAGGGCTGGTGCTCAGATGTTAGCTTAGAATGCATGGAATGACCCAGCTCGTGAGCGAGCGTATAGAGGGAGGAAATATCCCCTTCGTAGTTCATGAGAATAAACGGCTGAGTGTCATAAGCACCTCCGCTGTAGGCACCAGCGCGCTTACCGGGTGTTTCATAGACGTCGATCCAGCGAGACTGGAAGCCTTGCTCGATCTGAGCTTTATAATCATCTCCCAGAGGTTCAACTGCCTCCAGAACGTAGTTCCTTGCTTCCTCATAATCCACATCCCGCATATCGGCATCAGCCATGGATGTATAGAGATCCCACATCCTGATTTCTTCACAGCCCAGGGCTTCCCGTTTTAGCTCGAGATGTTTGTGGAGCAGATCGAGGTTGTCCTCAACTACACCTACGAGATTGTCGTATACCTTCACCGGTATATTGTTTTGATCCATTGACTTCTGCCTCGCCGAATCGTAGTTTCGGATTCTCGCCATTTTGTTGTCCGACTTGACGCTGTTCTCGTAGGAAACCGAGATTGTATTGCTCAACTCTTCGAATCGGTCGAAGAATTCCTCATATACTTCCTGGCGGAAGTTTCTCTCGTCCCTCTTTAATAGGTTTACAAAATTACTGAGAGTGATTTTAACCTTCTTGCCATCCGGATCCTCAAGTTCGGGAAATTCCAGGTCGGCATTGGTAAGGTAGTTGTAAATCTCTCCCGGGGCTGCCAGCACTTCCTCGAGGTCCGCCACGAGTCCTTCTACTTCTGCACTTCTAGTATGAGGTTTTAACCTTAACACGTCATCCAGGTAATGACGGTACGTTTCCAACTTCGGCGTCTCGTCAATCAGCTTTTCTATTTCCTCCCTTTCGGCGGATTGGAGCTCTGGTTCGATAAAACTGGCGGCGGACTCCGCACTGGAGTGTAGCCCTCTGGCTCGTGAGTTCATGGCCTGATAGGTCTGATTTCTCGTGTTTTCGTCGCTTCTCATACGGGCATAAGCAAAGATTTTGTCAACTTTTCTAAAGACTTTTTCCCTCAACTGGAGGACTTCCAATAAGGTTTCACCGCTCTCCACCACCTTACCCCGATACTGTTCGAACTGTTCAACCAGCTCTCTTACTTCTTCAAACTCTTCTTCCCAGTGATCATTGGTTTCGTAGATACTCTCAAGTTTCCATTTAAATTTTTCTTCAAGCTCATCTCTATCATAAGTTTCAGCCATATTACTTACCTCCTTAGGCTTAATCAACAAAAAAAGTCTAAAGGGTCACTAGATAAATCACAAAACAGGACCCTTCGGGATTTTACTTCCATTGCAGGAATTCCGGGATACAACTATAATTGTTCAGGTTTCATCAACAATTACGTAGACATATGGAGGTAAAAGGCTTGAAATCGACAGTAAAAGAAAGGAACGAGACAGAGATTACTCTGGAAATAACGATCGATAGCAACACCGTCAACAATAAGCTTGACGAAATATACCAAAAAACCGTAGAAGAACTTGACCTTCCCGGATTTAGGAAAGGAAAGGTTCCCAAGAGTTTCGTTAAAGCCAGGTTCGGCGACGATGTTTTTTACGAGGATGCCCAAAAAGAACTGGTAGAAGAATACCTTCCAAAAGCACTCGAAGAAAACGAGATCAATCCAGTATCGGAGCCGGAAACGGAAATAGAAGACTTCGAGCGTGGCGAGGATTTCACTTTCGAGGCTTCTGTTGAAGTAATGCCAGAAATCGAACTGGAAGATTATAAAGAAATAGAGGTAGAAGATCCGGGGACGGAAGAAGTTACAGAAGAAGAAATAGAAGAGGAGTTACAATCACTGAGGGAAGAAAACGGTCAGTTAGTACCCAAGGAAGAGGATGTAGTCGAAGCGGGAGATCACGTCACGGTAAGTGACCCGGATGGCAATACACAGGAAGTGGAAGTCAGCGAGGATGAAGACAACCCCACAAGCGACCTCATTGGGAAGTCTGTGGGAGATGAAGTAGACGTAAGCGCAGAAACCCCTGAAGAAGAATTCCAGCTTGAAATAACCGACATCAAGGAACTGGAACTTCCCGAAATCGACGACGAATTTGCGAAAGACCTCGGTTACGACGACCTGGAAAGTCTGAGGGCTGAAATCAAATCAGACCTGTTTGGGCAAAAAGAAGAAGAAAGAACTGACGAAATCGGAGATAGAATTCTCGAGAAAATCATTGAAAAGAATGACTTTTCACCTCCGCAAAAGATGCTCGACCAGATCGTCAACGATAAAGTCGAAGAGACAAAACAACAAATCGGTTCTGACTCCTTTGACGACCTTCTCGAACAAGAGGGTAAAACCGAAGAGGACTGGATCAAGGATGTAGAAGAATCAACTGAGAAGCAGTTGAAACAGAGGCTTGTTCTTAACAAGATAGCGGAGTTAGAGGAAATCGAACTCTCCGAGGAAGAGTTCGAGGAAGAACTTGAAGAACGAGCGGATAAACAGGGGGTCAACCCGATAAAATTCAAAAATCAGCTGAAAGCGAACGACCAGCTGGAGTCATTTCGAGATTCCCTTACCCACGAAAAGGTATTCGAGTTTTTAATCGATTCGGCAGAGCTTATTTCAGAGGAGGATAATAATGAGTGAACCGAGGTCACAAATACCATTTGTAGTGGACAAGTCCGACGGAGTAGAAAGAACTTACGACATTTACTCCCGTCTTCTAAAAGATAGAATTGTGTTTCTGAAGGGCCCGGTAACTGACGAGCTGTCCAACGTAATTATAGCACAGATGCTTTTTCTTGAAGCGGAAAATCCCAGCCAGGAAATCAACCTCTATATTAATACTCAAGGTGGAGTCGTAACAGGCGGACTGGCAATATATGACACCATGCAGTACGTCAAACCGGAAGTTAAGACCATTTGTGTCGGCCAAGCTTCGAGCATGGGAGCACTCCTGCTAGCCGCGGGAGAGTCCGGAAAACGATATGCCCTGCCGAACTCAAGAGTCCTGATCCACCAACCGTTAGGTGGAGCTCAGGGTCAGGCGACGGACGTGGAAATTCACGCCAACGAACTGGTAAAAGTTAAAGAGCGGGTCAATAAAATTCTGGCAGACCACACGGGACAACCTTTGGATAAGATTTCGGAAGACACGGAAAGGGACTTCTTCATGGATCCCGAGGAAGCAGCTGATTACGGAATAATCGACGAAGTCATAGCGGCTCGCGATAAATCGGAATAAGTTAATAATTCAGGAGGCATCATCCTCCTTTTAGCTTACAAAGAGCGAAAATTTGAGGGAATGGAATCGATTGAACTTCCAGGGCAATCCGGAAAATTAATTCTATTTTTCGGGATTGCCCTGGTTGTCTTTGTTCTCTCCGCTATCTTTTCTCTAACAGCCAATGCTGCCTCGGGGGTTCGGTTCCTGCACCTTGCCCCGGATGCCGGACCTGTTGACACCTGGATCGACGGAAGTTTAGTCGGAGAGAATCTCAATTTTGAGGAAGTTACGGATTACGTAGAGATCAGCTCGGAAAGACACAGGGTAATTTATAAAACTAAAACAGGGCCGAACCCAATCGTCCTCAACACCATTTTTCCTTTTAGAGAAAACAAGGAGTATACAGTAGCTTTAACCGGAAATCGCGAAGACGACGATCTTCAACTAATATTTGTGTCTGATAATTGTCCACCAACGGCGAGTCTTGCTCAGGTGAAGTTCACTAATGCCGTCCAGGACAGCCCTCCGGCTGACCTTTCGGTAAAATATGGCCCTACTCTGTACAAACGCCTGGCCTTTCGAACAGCAGGTAACTGTCAACTGGTTCCGCCGGGCAATTACTTATTTACGCTTTCCGAAACCGAATCGGGAGATCTTATAACTGAAAAAGAGATAGAATTGAAAGCTGAAACCAGATATAACATCTTCGCCACGAGGAGCCAGGAAAATGAGGACATAGATTTGCTCCGCCTGACGAAGCCAAATGCCCCGGAGGAAGTACCAAAGATATTTGGAGTAGAGCGCTCCGTGCTTCAGCTATTGGGAGCGGGGCTAATAGCTTCCCTAGTAATACTCGTTCTCGGTCGCTAAGTTTTTAGGTGAGGTCAGTTTCCCCACACCAGGGTGCGGGACTTGTTCCACAAACCCGTAAGGTTAGGCAAGCCTTTGTGAGAAAAACTCAAATAAAAAAACCCGCCGGGATAAGCCTCTCCCGACGGGTATTATAATCAATCGTTTTTTCCTACATGGATTTCGGAATTACCGTCTCCACTATGTACTTTCTGCCACTTACTACCAGGTTCAGGTTGGGCGAATCCTCATCAACCGAACTTAGCTCAAAACCTACTTCCTCGACACTTTCCTCCTGTTCGGAAATCTCGGCTTTAGCGGCAAATACTGCCTCATCCGCAGAGAGATCTATCAGCCCAGCACCGTAATCCGCACCCATTCCCTCCGGTAGTTCCACTGCAATTAACAAATACGGTGCGTCTCCGTAGGTAACAAGGCCAATCACGAGACCGTCAGTAAGGTTAGGTAAGGATATAGCAAGATTGCTGTAAGGGTTGAAAGTCATATCGTCAAATGCCGCGGCTGTTTCAGGAAACTCGAACTCTACACCGGGTAATTCGGAGTACTTTTCTGTCAATATACCCTCTGCTCGGTCTCGTTGGTCTGAAGTAAATCCATTACTACCAAACCCGAGTACCGGCAAAAGTAATAGCGATAACACCAGTACCCCCGTTAACAGCCGGAACTTTTTATTTACTTTATTCATATTCATTCCAGTCACCTCCTGAATTTATCCCTATTAATACTCGTAAGTCAATTTCACGGCGCTCTTTCGGGTAGCAAAGTAATAACGGTTGTTTCTAGGTGGCCACTCGACCCTGACCCGGAACCCATTCCGTAAACTGCCTGGGTTGCTAATTCTATAGGATCCGGAGGCTTCGTAACCTATTCCACCCGTATCGCCGGAAAACTGTGGTCTATAATTATTGACGAGATCCACACTACCTCTTTCGATTGTGTTTCCGTTCCTATCCTCGATAAGAATCTCTATCACGGCATCGTAGCCGCTACCGCCATCCTGGTTGGTAACGAGCAGATCGAAGTTTAAATAAGCATCGTCAGGTCTATTGGAGAGCGAGTACCAGGTCCAGCGTGAGTAAGTGCCGAAGTTCCTATGCCAGTACCAGCCATTCCGTGAGTTGCCGGTACTGGAAAAGTCACTTGCCTCTTCCTGGTTTAACCGCGGACGGGAAGGGGAAACCTGAATAGTCTGACTTGTCGTAGATGTCGCTCCCTGGTTATCCCTAACTGTCAATCGAACCCGTCTGGTTCCCGAAGAACCAAAGTTATTCCAAACCACTCTACCAGTACTATCGGTATTACCGTCTCCGTTGAAATCCCAGTTCCAGGAAACTATGTTGCCGTCCGGATCGCTGGATGGCGAGCCATCAAACCGAATGGATTCCCCCACGCTCGGAGTGCTGGGGTCAAAGTCGAAGTCAGCCCGGGGGGATCTATTGCTCGGTCCTACCTGGATATACTTTCTGGTAGAAGAAGTCGCTCCATCGTTATCCGTTACTGTAAGTCTCACCCTGGCTCTACCGGTACCGCGATACGTATTGTAGCCTTCTCTCCCTACGGCGTCCGTGTTACCATCGCCGTCGAAATCCCATTCCCACCTGACGATACGGCCATCCGGATCGTGGGAGCTAGAACCGTCGAATCGGACTCTTTCTCCGCTGGCCGGGTTGGAAGGAGTATAGGTGAAACTTGCCGTCGGAGGTTGATTGGTCGGCTGTGACGAAACGACGTCAAAATTGTAAAAGTCCGTATCCCATTCGACCGGCGTTAATTGAAATTTGACCTGGGAATCCTCACTGCCAATAGAAAAACCAAATTTTGCACTCAAGCCCGACTTGATTTCATCTCTCAGGCTCTCGGGATCCGGAACTTCCGGAAATCCTCTCTCCCGAAACGGGTTATTTGGGTACCTCACGAACTTATAGATATCGAGCTTTTTGGTCGTCGCAAGTGCCTGGAGATATTCAGTTCCCGTTGGACCAGTGACTCCAAATTGATAGTTGCCGGATGGCAGAGAATGTGTCCCTGGCCCCCTCTTCTTGTTACCTTCCCATTTGTTAGGATAAATCAGGTTGACTTCGCCTTGGGGCGTGTAGTCCAAAATATAAACGTAGGCGCTCTTGTTTAATTCGAAGAACACCCGGGCGTTCTCGTTTACCCGGTAGGTTTTTTTATTCGTCCAGATCCTCACATCCAGTCCTCCGGAGTCTTCGGGCGGACGAGGAACGATCATAAGTGGTGCCGGCTGACCTCCATTTGAGGCTGGAACAAACTCTCCTGTCCGATCGTAGCTAATTTCCTGTTCCGCCCCAACAAGCGTACCAGAAGTTATAACAACAGCCAGACTTATCACTAACAAAACTAACCAGTAACTTTTACTTCTAGAATTAATGTTTGCTACTTTAAACATAATGCCCTCCTCTCTTTTGATGAGACCAGACAAACTTCCCTTCGGGCCTCAGACAATTTCATTGTCAAATTGCCTAGGTTAATATTTAAAAATTTACCGAGCAAACTAAACAACTCCGAAAAAAAATAATCGGTCTTCACATATATTATACGTTAAAGAAAAATTATTACCAAACTAAATTTATTACTTTTAAGTAAAAAATAAGAGGTATGAAGTTTTGAAAATCCTGACTCCGGTGAGTGAATCTTCTAAGGGGGCGCAAAATCACGTCTCTTTATCTCTGTACATTCTCCTGTCTGCTTCTTTTAGAGCTTTTTCTACATCTCTATCCTGATCGGGTTCCCAGTGGGCCATACCCATAGCTAAAGTGAGAGGGAAATCCAGGAGATCGGACTGATTATTCCATCGAGCTAACTCCCTGCTAATCCTTTCCTCGATACTTTCTATTTCACCGTGCGTTTCGGGCATCATTATTAGAAACTCGTCGCCTCCGTACCTCACAACCGTATCCGACTTCCTGACGTTTTCTTTCAAAAGTTTAGCTACTTCTTTCAACACTCTGTCGCCTATCTGGTGCGTATACCGATCATTTATTTCTTTAAACCGGTTAATATCAAGCATTAGAAAAGCTAGGAAATTATCATACCTCTTACATCTTTCCACTTCTTTCTGAAGGGATTCGTTAAAATACCTTCTGTTGTAAAGGTCAGTAAGGGGATCCCGAATGGCCTGTTGCCTCAATTGTTTCTCCAGCCGAACCCGTCTAAATTCTTCCCTGAGATGACCGGCGAGTATCTCTGCCAGCTCGACATCCCTTTCGTTAAAATTACTTTCCTCCCGAGATATCACCTGAAAAACTCCTAATTCCCCGATTGGGGCACTTATAAAAGCTTTGAAGCCTTCGTCAATTGGTTTTGCATCAGGATGCTTCGAGATATCATCACCCCAGATAGTTTCTCCGGTCCTGAAAGTTTTGCCGGCAAGTCCCTCCGTAATCTTAAATTTTGTATCCTGACCTTGATCAATCCCGGTCGAGCTAGCCTTGGTCACGATGTATTCCCCTTCCACCAGAGAAATGTCACAGATCTCAAAATCGAGCATCCGTTCCGACACGTTCACAGCTGTCCTGGCAACTTCCTCTTCCGAGTTCTGGCGCTGGAGATCGTCCACAGCATCGTGAAGACTTCTCAACTTTTCCCTTTCTTCACTTAGCGCTTCCTGGGCACGTTTACGATCAGTAATATCCCGGTTAATTGACAGCGCTGCGTCTTTTCCTTCATGTTCCATCGGTGTTACTACCACTTCCGTCCAGTACTCAGTTCCGTCTTTTTTTCTTTTTTTCTCCACAAAGTTTAATATCTCTCCATCAGGCAGAGAATCAATGTCACTTATATTCGACCCCAGCCTGTCCGAAGTAATTGCAAAATCATTTTCGATATTCATTCCAAGCAACTCTTCTCGGGAGTAACCTGTTTGCTCTACAGCAGTTGAATTTACTTCCAGTATTTGTCCGTGATCCTCTCCCCCTGCTTTTGTCACAAAGATCGCGTCTCCGAGCTTTTCAAAATAACTGCGATACCGTTCTCGGCTCTCTTCCAATTTTTTATTGGCTTGCTTCAATTCCCTTTCCGCTTCCTTTCTCCCCGTTACGTCCCGGACAATTGCCATTAAAAACCTCTCACCCTCAACCTTGTAGCTATTCAAATTCACCTCCGTCCATAAAGTCTTTCCGTCGGCCTTAGTGTGAGCCCACTCAAAGAACTGGGGTTCGCCGGACAAAGCTCTCTGAATTTTCTCCTTCGCTCTTTCCTTTGAATTTATTCCATCGGGTTGACTCTCCGGGGAGAATTCCCAAGGCGGTTGACCAATTATCTCGTCACGATCGTAGCCAAACACTTCCAGGGCTTTTTCATTACAATCGACAAATTTGCTACCTTTCATAATGAAAATAGCATCGTTAGCGGACTCAAAAATTGTCTTATATTTTTCCTCGCTCCCCTCAATAGATTCCTCTTTCTCTTTTCGCTGTCTGATATCCCTGATACTGACCAGCATTTTTTCTTCTTCACCGATCTTTAATACTTTGCCCCTCAACTCTACCGGCACTTTCTTACCATCCTTACGAACGTTGACGGTTTCAAGTGAGGTGCCCGTTTTCGTGGCTTCGCCAACTTGTCCGGCCAAGTACACCGGTTCATCCTCAGGAACTATATCTTCAACCGACATTCCGAGTAATTCCTTTCTGGTGTAACCCAGTATTTTACAGGCCCGCCGGTTTACGTCTAAAATATTTTCTTCCGGGTCTACGAGAACAAGAGCTTCCGGGAGGTTTTTAACTATCTTAAAACAGTCATGTTCTGAAAAAGTCATTGACTAACCACCTAGCGGGTGCTATCGTTTAAGGATTGACAACAGGGATAATCTAATAAAAATTCAAACTGGTTTGATACTATCATTTATCAGGATTGCAAACAAGTTAGAGAGTCAAATAGGTAAACTTTGTTGAGTAGGGGCATAAAAGTATTTTTTAACAGGATTGGGTAGGTATGAATGAAAGTACGCCCGGGAGGATTCGAACCCCCAACACCCGGATCCGAAGTCCGGTGCTCTGTCCAGGTTGAGCTACGGGCGCATATTACTTAAAAGCGGTTTTAGATAAATTACCATACTAAAACTTCGTTGGAGATAAACAACATTTTCAAATGCTGGGAGGAGCGACGGGAATCGAACCCGCAACAACTGGGACCACAACCCAGTGCTCTACCTTTGAGCTACGCTCCTCAAGTATTCAAGTGCGCCCGGGAGGATTCGAACCCCCGACTTGCGGCTTAGAAGGCCGCTGCTCTGTCCAGCTGAGCTACAGGCGCATCATTACTTTTACTTAACTTAAGACCTCGTCGGCAAGATATTCGGATTACGAACGATTCAAATAAACTGGAGCGGAAGACGGGAATCGAACCCGCAGCCCCTGGCTTGGAAGGCCAGTGCTC
>CAZYPS010000046.1:0-13550 GCA_964649445.1 uncultured Thermotogae bacterium
CAAGTTAATCCCTGCTTGACGAGAAGCTTAAACCCCAAACCCTTCATGACTCCGAACTTTCTATACTTTCCCGGGTCATTTCCCCCCAGGAACCGCTTTTCCGAAGGAAATCTATCAACCCTTTGAGCCTCCAGAGGGCGTGGAGCTGTCTGTAGCCGAAGTTCTCTAGGAAAGCTAATCCCAGTAGTTTAAACCGGTCGGCCGGTTTTTCGTACCGTTTCAAGGTAAACTCCTCGAGCAACAACGAACTAGTTGAAAGCAAAATTCCGTAGATCAGGGCGAGGGTGAGGAAAAGCGCGGCGAACGGCAGGTTTATCAGTCCCAGCGCGAAAGATACCGCAAATACGACGTAGCCGCTCACTTCGACGAGTGGGCCAAGGAGCTCGAATATAAAAAAGAACGGGAGTCCTAAAAGGCCGATTATTCCGTATTTTGGGTTGAATATCATTTTCCAGTTGTATGTCAAAGCCTCCGCCAGTCCCCTCTGCCAGCGGTTCCTCTGCCGGGAAAGTACCTTTAAGGAAGAGGGAACCTGGGTCCAGCATACCGGATCAGGGATGAAGTTGATAGTGTAATCCTCCCCCTTTTCCCGCATGTATTTGTGCAACCTTACCACCAGGTCCATGTCCTCTCCCACCGTTTCGCTCCGGTAACCGCCGATTTCCTTGACCGTCTCGGTCCGAAAGAGGCCGAAGGCCCCGGAGACGATCGGCAGGCTGTTTATTTTACTCCACCCAGTCCGACCGAAGAGAAAGGCACGGATGTATTCCATGACTTGAATTGAAGGAAGTAACTTGCTGGGTAGCTTCGCTTCTTTTACCTGGGAGCCCTCAATCCTGCAGCCGTTTGCGACCCGGACTATCCCCCCTATTCCCACAACGGTTTTTTCCGTGGTCAGGTAGGGTTCTACCAGCCGGTGGAGTGCCCTTTTTTCTATTATGCTGTCGGCGTCTATCGCGAGAAACAGGTCGGAGCGGGAGTAATTCAACCCGGCATTCAGGGCATCGGCCTTTCCACCGTTTTCCTTGTTCACGACGAGAATTCTTTCGTCCGAGACGGACTTGTAGACCTCCCTGACCTCTTCGCATTCTACCGCGTTTTCCGGCTCCCTGGCGACCGGGACCAGCCGGAACTTTTCCTTAATTTCTTTGAGGGTGTCGTCCGAAGATCCGTCGTTTACTACTATGAACTCCAGGTTTGGATAATCTAGCTCCTGGAGGGAAGTCAGGCTCGAACTTATCGTGGCTTCCTCATTATAGGCGGGTACAAGTATGGCCACGTCCGGTGCCAGGTCGCAGCTCTCCCCCTGGCATACGTCCACAGTTCTTCTCCTTATGTGGTGGCGAAGTTCCAGACTGGCTAAACCGAGCAGGACCATGTAACCCGTATTGATGGAGAAGAAGTACAGCAAGACCAGCGAATTGTAGATCAGTACGAACCCCGAAAGGATTTGTGTTCCGGACATCTCTCCTACTCCTGATATGACTCGAAAACCGCTTCCCTGGCAAGCCTTCTGTCCTCGGTCCAGTGGGTCCCGATTGCTTCCCGACCGCTCTCCCCGAAACGGGAAAGCGACGTAAAAGCCGCCAGCTTTACCCCGAAATTCTCGTCGTCGGCTAATTGTTCCAACAGTTCGAGGGATCGCTCCCCCTGGACCTCCCCCAGACTTCTGGCGGTGGCTTTTCTCACGGACGGTACCGGGTCCTCTGCCGTGGAGCTCAGCTGGTTAATGGTTTCTGGAACTCCTATTTTACCCAGAGATTCCGCCGCTTTCGATCGAACCCGGGAGTCATTATCTTCGGTTAATTTCTCCAGAAGAGGCAGGAAGTCCGTTTCTCCTCTTTGTCCCAGCAAAGTGGCTCCGGCCCGTCTGAGCCTCTCCTTTTCCGACAGGGCGAGCGGTCGGAGAAAGTCCAGGCCTGGCTTTAAGGAGAAGAGTTTTATCAGCAGATAGGAATCGAGCCCCTCGCTGAAGCTCTCGAATAACCTGAGCGGATCCATTTCGGGCGTTTCATCGACATAGCTTAACCCGTCAAGCGCGTTTATTCTTACCTCGTGGTTCTGATCGTAAACCAGTGAAGCCAGCGTACCCTCGAGACCGGAAAGAGAGAGACGCTTGAGCCTGTTTATCCCTTGTACTTTCTTCCACCAAGTCCTTCCAAGAAGATCCGCCCTGTCCCGATCATAGAGACCGGTCTCTCGGTATATTTCGACCTTTCGAGAGGATTCGAGATCGGATTCTTCCAGGACTTCTACCAGATCGTCCCTGTAGTCGGTCGAAAAACTCTTCCTCCCTCCAAAGTCGCCTTCGAGTGAGCCCCCTTTGCCTCCTCGATGCTCGATAGAGGATAACGCACTCCGCCACGATTCCACGAGAGATTTCCGAAACTTTCTTTTCCTCCAGTGAATAAAAACCCCGAAAAAATAAATTAAGGTTATCGAAAAAAGCAGTATACCAAGAGCTATCACTATGGGTACGAAGAAAGGACCGAGCGCTTCCTGGAAGTTCTGGAGAAGTGCGATCATGGTCACTTTTTCGGGTTCCTCTAAAGGAGAAGATAAAGGATTAATCCAGCTTTTTTAATTCCTGCTGGAGGATCTGGTAGTGTTCCCTCTCGTTTGCGGCCAGGTAGCCCAACATGCTGCGGACTTCCCTGTCCTCGAATTGGTCCCGAAGGTTGTCGTAAAATTCTTCGGATTTGCGCTCGTCTTTCATTGCGGTTTCTAATAACTCCTGCAGAGATGGATCTTCGGAGTTCCGGATCTCGGCCTCTATCTCGTTTCCCTCACCGAGGTCTTTTTCGTCATCCGGGAAGAAGTCGCTGAAAACCGACCAGAACTTTTCTTCGTGCTCTTCTTCCTGCTCTACCAACCGTTCGACTTTCTCCCTCGTTTCCGCGGGTAGGTCTCGGTCGAGCAACTTTCTATAGGTTTCGGCCGATTCGATTTCCGAACGAATGGCGATCTTTAGAAGTTCCCGGAGCGATATCTCGCCTCCGGAAGGTTTGAAGTAGGAATCTTTTTCTTTTTCGTCCATGGGTGGCCTCCTCGTTTCGAAGTCGGCGAGAACCGGTACTTATTTTAAGGTATTCCTTTGGTTGGATAAACTATTGTGGTGTGGCTAAAATATTGCTCGGGTCTTTCACCTCTAAGAAAGAATTCTATTATGGCAAATAAACTCCAGGGGAGGTTTCGGCAGTGTGGCTGTCCGACGTGGGGCCTATACTTTACGTTCCTTGATCTCTCAAAGTTTCCCCTTTCGTTACTCCTCCTCATTTATTTTTCAATCTAATGCTCTCAAGTGAAGTTATCGCTCTTTTTTTGCTAAATAGCAGAAAATTTATATACTTAATTACCCTAGAAGGAGGTCGAAAATGTCAAAATGGGTGGTTAACAAAGGTGACACTTGTCCAAAGTGCGGAGCTAAAATTGAAGTGTTGATCGGAAAAGACGACAAGAACGATTCGGAGACTGGAATAGAATCTCCGAAAGCAGAGAGATGTACCAGATGTGACTGGGAGTATAACTTAGAGGATAGCACTGATGCAGGTAAAAATTTAATCTAAACCTTAAAGAAGGTAGTTGCGTGGAAGTAACAGAAAGGGCAAAGGGAGAAAAAGTGTTTACTCCCGATAAATTTGGCCGATAAACTTAAAATGGCTGAAATTGAGGTTGTAATCCACATTCACGACACAATAGAGAATTGACCTTACTTAAGCACTGATAAAATGTATTAGTTGGAAAGTTGAATCAGCTGTAGTCAGTTTTTAGAAATTGACAATCCGGCTACGATGAATGTTGAAATAATTTTAGTAAAATGCCCCCATAAACCCCGCTCCAAAACGTTTTCGTAGAAGAAATACCCCTCTCATTCGGTAGAAACTTTTTGCTCGACTCCGTATCCAATTTTAATTGCATCACTGCTTCTCTCTAATTATAGTAATTGTGATAGTTTGAGCCAGTAGCTATCTAGTTGTTAACTTTCACAAATAAGAGGGGGTGAGAAAGGAAATTTGGTTTTGCATTCCGGAAAAAGTTATTTACATCCATTTGTATTTTAAGGGGGATTTATGAAAAAGTTTCGAGACAAAAAAGTTCTCGCGATTACGTTTTCTCTGCTGGTTCTATTCACTTTATCATTAGCTTTAGCGCCGGTTACAGTCACGGCGGAGGATCCGCCAAAAGGTGTCCATCTCACCTGGAGTTTAAACGACGTTCATAATTCAATAAATGTTTCCTGGGAGACTGGATCAGCTGATAGCGGCGATGTGGTCCTCTACGACGACGAGTCAAAGGGGGGAGATCCAGCGGAGTACGAATACAGAGCGGAAGGAATGAACGAGAAAATAGTGGGTGAAGAGGAAAATTTAGTTGGTTACGCCCACCACGTAACATTGGAAGGCTTGAAAGCCGGTGAAACTTACTACTTTATCTGCGGAAGCGATGAGGGCGGTTTTAGCGAGGAATTTAAGTTCGAGACAGTTCCAAACAATCCGGAGAAACTTCGCTTTGCTGCGTTTGGTGATACCCGTCCCGGTGCTCTCGACTTTCCGGAGGGTAGAAACGCAGTGGCTGAAGCTATGACCTCTCACGACCCTCAATTCATCATCCATTCAGGTGACTTCATAGAAGATCCGTTCAGTGGAGAAGAGTGGCAGGAATACTTTAACCACGTAGAATCTCTGTACGTGGATTCCGATGGCTATATGATTCCGATGATTCCTGTAGTCGGTAATCATGAGGTCGGTGGTGACTACGGACTTGCCAGAACCAAGGAGGATGCCCGGGTCTATCACTCTTACTTCAATTTACCCGGTAATGAGCGCTGGTACACCCTGGACATAGCGCCTTACTTAGAATTCTTCGGGCTAAATAGCGAAACCTACACTGGTCCCGCGAGTGATCAGTACCAATGGCTAGAACGGGAACTGAAAGACGCCAAAGAGGGAGCCTGGAAGTTCTCCTCCTATCATAGACCCAGTTACGGCGAAGATTATGGGGGAGAAGGTACTTCTTCCAAATTCCTACCACTCTTTGATGAATATCATATGGACGTCGCCACCGAAGGGGATTTTCATATGTACGCGAGGTCTCAGCCTTTAAACCCCACCAACTCGGAAGGCGAGTACGTACCTTATAATCAGGGTACCGTACACGTAATTGCTGCAGGTGGAGGCGCTCCATTGTATTCTGCTGACCCGGCCTGGTGGCATGCAGCAGGACCGATTAGCGAATACTCCTACTCGATATTCGAGATGACTAAATCATCGTTGAACATGAAAGCGTACACCACGGACGGGGAAGTTATAGACAAGATGGAAATCCATAAAGGGTTATCCGAACCGGAAACGGTTCTGGAAACTAAGGAGACCGGGGTATCCGATGATAGTACCGGCCCACCCCCGCTCGTGGAATTCGACGAGGGAGCAAATATACCGATAATGAAAGTTTCAAAAGTAGGAAGCGGGATGGTTGCTGCAGGCGGTTTAGCCTGGGCTTCGGTTAACGGTGAATGGAAACCCGGGGAGCTCGACGTATTCTACGAGGAAACTTTCAAAGAACTAAATCCCCAAGGTAAAAAGGTGCTTTGGTATGAAGGTTATCAGGCCAATTATCCCGTTGAGAAGTGCTCCGACCTGGTAGAATCACTGGAAGAGGCAGGGTTTGAAGTTGTAGGGAAGGATCAGGAACCTATAACTTCTGAACTTCTCTCAGACTACGATATCCTGGTAATTCCCCAGCTTGGTCTCGGGGCACCACATAAGGGCGGAAATCCTGATTTATTGCCCTGGGCTGACGTAAATGCTATTGAAGAATTCGTCCGCGCGGGTAACGGCTTAGTGGTCATGGATGCTCACGACTATGGAGGCCACAACTGGGCGGAAGTCCAGAATAAAATCCTGGCTGGAGTTGGAGCAGATATGGCGCTACAATCGGACGGTCTCTACGACTGGGCACACAATTGGAAGGCTTTCTACTACCCGATTGGAGAGGTCGTGACCACTTCGACCATAGGGGAAAATTACCAGAATCGTACCGGAAATAAGGAGATATCTCTGTTCGAGGTTTCCTCCGTCGTGAACAATCCTTCTCTCTACCTCAAGAAGGTAGCCGGGGGAGAAAAAACTGTCGTGGACGGTAGAATGTCCAAGGCGAATGCTCGAGTCCATATCACGACAAAAGGAAATGGCTCCGGCTATGTAAGGATTCAAAAAACACCGGGATCCGCAAAGGTGGATCCAGTTGCAGGTGTCCATAAACCCTTAGTTGAAGTAAGCGTTCAATCGGAAATTCCGGACGATAAAATAGATTGGCCGATGACGGTCGAGATTTACTACTCCCAAGCCGCTTTTGAAAACTCAATGCTTCAGAACGAACGTGAACTGGAAATGTACTACTGGGATGACGAACAAAGCGTCTGGAGACGCTGTCAGGAAGTAGGCGTCAACACTGACAGAAATGCGGTAGTCGCGAGCGTTGATCACATGGGGAAATTTGCCATAATGAGCGATCCAAAGTAGGCAACCTGAATCTGCTTTGTTTTGTGTAACATTAGTTCTGGAGCCCCGCCTTTTGCGGGGCTCTTTTAATTTTTTTTGATCCGGGTCTTATACCCTCGAGTTGATTGGAGATAGTCCAAATGTCCGGGTGGGAAAAATGAAACTAAAATATTTAGAATAGGGTAAAAAGTTCTAAGTTACCACCAGTAACGGGGTTCAGAAAGTTACAATTTTGGGGCGTGATCATCATGGGGTAACATTAACGTTTCGCAGGGAATTAATATGTTCACTGAATATAGGGCAGGGAAACTTGACCTTTCAAGAAACTCAATGAGCAGATGTATTGTCCCAGGTTATTTTATTTCCCCTTCCTCGGAAAACAGATGACATCTCAGAACCCTACCGTCCTCCAGAGTTACCGGCTGTGGAACTTTATCCTTGCAGATATCACCGATATATTCCGGACATCGAGGATGAAACCTACAGCCCGAAGGTGGATCCAAAGGGCTCGGTATTTCCCCGTGGAGAATCTTTCTTTCGTCCGCTCGGGGGTTGGGTCTGGGGACGGCCTCCATAAGTGATTTCGTGTACGGGTGTTTGGGATTACCGAATAGCTGTTCCGTATCAGCTGTTTCCATCAATTTGCCGAGGTACATGACAGCTACTCGGT
This sequence comes from uncultured Thermotogae bacterium, assembly GCA_964649445.1. Classification (GTDB taxonomy): domain Bacteria; phylum Bipolaricaulota; class Bipolaricaulia; order M55B111; family M55B111; genus JAGXLP01. The sequence goes on from CAZYPS010000046.1 coordinate 7,171, forward strand.
CGCTTACGTGTTTTACCACGCTTAGATCGTGAGCTATAAACAGGTAAGTTAACCCCAGATCGTCTTGAAGGTTCTTGATTAGGTTTAAAATCTGGGCCTGGATGCTTACGTCGAGAGCCGTGACAGGTTCATCGCAGATAATACATTCGGGTCTGACGGCCAAAGCCCTGGCGATGCCGACCCGCTGCCTTTGCCCACCAGACAGTTCGTGGGGATAACGGTTACGGAATCTCGCGGATAAGCCAGCCTGTTCGATAACATCTACCAATAGATCTTCCAGGTTATCTTTGGTGGCTAGATTATGGATTCTTATCGGTTCACTTACGATTTGTCCGACCGTTTTTCGTCGGTTGAGCGACGAGCTTGGGTCCTGGAAGATCATCTGGAGGTCCTTGCGTAAATCCTTCAACTCCCTTTTGTTTAAGGAGGCTATATCTTGATTACCGTACCAGACTTCTCCTTCAGTGGGATCAAGCAACCGGGCGATTAGTTTTCCAGTTGTCGTCTTCCCCGAGCCCGATTCCCCAACAAGACCGAGGGTGGAACCCTGAGGGATATCAAAATCAATTCCATCCACCGCACGGACTTTCCGTCTGTCGAACATCTGAGCAAACCAGTCGCCGCCAGCCGGGAAATATTTCTTCAAATTTGAAACTTCGATAAGTGGTTTACTCATCTTATATCCTCAACCCTTCTGCAGGCAACAAAGTGGTCTTCCTCGAACTCTTCGATGTCGGGATCTATCTCCGGACATTTCTCGTCAGAATAACTGCATCTCAAAGTGAAGTTACACCCCACTGGCAGATTTATAAGATCCGGTACTTCACCCGGAATGGACGGGAGTTGCTCCTTGTCGGAGCCCTCCAGATGAGGAATAGAAGCCAATAGCCCTTCCGTATAGGGGTGCAGGGGGCGCTCGTAAAGGTTAAAAGTTGACGACTTTTCCACTATTCTTCCGGCGTACATCATTATTACCCGGGAACAGCTATTCGCCACCACCGCCAGGTCGTGGGTGATTAGAATTGTGCCCATGCCGTAATCCTCCTGGAGATCGTTTACGAGTTCAAAGATTTGCGCTTCAATCGTTACGTCGAGAGCGGTAGTGGGTTCATCCAGAATTAGCAAAGTCGGATTACAGGAAATTGCCATGGCAATAAGCGCGCGCTGGCGCATTCCGCCGCTAAATTCGTGAGGGTAGTTTTCGACTCTCTTTTTTGCGTTCGGGATACCCACTTTGTCCAGAAGGGAGATCGCCCTCTCTCTTCGCTCGCTTTTGGTGAGCCCCATGTCGTGGAATCGCATTACCCTCCTTATTTGCTCTCCAATAGACATCGTCGGGTTCAGAGAACTTAAAGAATCCTGGAATACCATGCCAATTTCGTTTCCTCTGGTTTCCCTCATCTCTTCTTCCGTTTTTTTGAGAAGGCTTTCCCCCTGGAAAGTAACGGTGCCTTCCATTATTTCACCCGGGTTCTCTATCAACCTCATGATGGATAAAGCAGTCACCGTCTTGCCCGAACCTGATTCACCGACTATACCCAGAGTCTCTCCCGGGAATAAGTGGAAAGAATTTCCATCTACCGCGCGGACCACTCCTTGCTCCGTGAAGAACCGGGTAACTAGATTATTGACCTCTAAAAGTTTATCTTTCATGGTTTTTATCGCCTCGTCTGTCTGGCCTGTCGGGGATCAAGTGAATCCCTCAACCCGTCGCCCATCAGGTTAAAACCCAAAATTATAAGCGAAATCAGGGTCCCCGGCACCAGCGCGTACCACCAGGCGCCCATAAATAGATAACCCCTGGATTCGTTCAACATTATACCGAGACTTGGTTTAGGAGGTTGAAGACCAAGGCCCAGGAAGCTTAAAGAAGCAGAAGTCAGGATAGTGGTTGCCATCATGAGCGATGCCTGGACCATGATTGGAGGTATGGTATTCATGAAAATTTCCTTGATTATTATTCGGCTATCGGAGGCTCCGGAAATCTTTGCTGCGTCAACGTAATCCTCGCTCATTTCCTGAAGGACCACGCCTCTCATAACTCTGGCAAACCGCGGAGAATAGGTGATGGCGATGACGATCATGATCTTAAATAGATTACTTATAGTCAATGGTCCCAGTTGCATCTTTCCGACCCCAAATGCACCTATCAAAGCCACCGCGAGGACCAGGGTTGGAAAGGAGAGCATTACGTCGACCATCCTCATTATGGCTTCGTCTATCCAGGTTCCTTCGTTGTAACCTGCTATGGCTCCCATTACCACCCCCAGGGTAAATGCTACCGCCACTGCACCCACGGCCAGCTGGAGCATTGTTCGACAGCCGAATAGCGACCGCGATAAGATATCTCTTCCGAACTTATCCGTTCCAAGCACAAATAAATTTCCTTCCTCACCTTCTGAAAGAGGTGGCATGGGGTTGTGTTGCCCAGTTGCTGCGTCGAACTGGGTGAGTGGACTATAAGGGGAAAGGAACGGAGCAAAGATCGCTATCAGTGAAAATATAATAATGATTATCCCGCCGGCGAGGGAAAGTTTGTTTTCTTTAAAGTTCTTCCAAAATTCTTCCAGCAGGCTTCTATGCTCTCCTATTCCCAGCTGTGCTGCTTTCTGATCTTCCGTTTTTGTATTGTCTTTATTCATGGTCTTTATTGGTTCTTATTCTTCAGAACTTCCATATCTTATCCTCGGATCCAGGAAAGCATAAGAAATATCCACGCTCAAGTTTATTAGAATCCTTATAACGACGATGGTCAAAACTACACCCTGGATAACCGGGAAATCTCGACGAAAAACACCTGTGATTACCAGTCTCCCCACTCCGGGCAGACGAAAAATAGTCTCCGTAACTATGGACCCTCCCAGCAGATAGCCGGCGGAGTTTCCAATAACTGTCACTACCGGGATCAAGGCGTTTTTTATCACGTCCTTCCTGAGCATATTGGTCCATTTTATTCCCATTGCTTTGGCAGTTCTTATATAATCCTTATTCATTACGTCAAGCATTGCCGAACGCATCATGCGCATTACGATGGCTGAAAAAGATGTTCCCAGAGCTATCGCCGGCAATATCATCCTTAAAAGATTACCCTGCAGGTCCACCAGAGGAGAAACGTACCCTCCGGAAGCCCAGGGTCTCAACCATATCACTCCGAAGATAATTATCAGGATCATGCCCAGGAAAAAATTTGGCACGGAAACCCCAAGGAGGGCAAAAATCCTAGCCAGATGATCTAAGAGCTTGTTCTGGCTTAAGGCGGATATGATGCCTGCGGGTATGGCCACTATAAGGGCTACTATTAAGGATAGAAAAGCTAACTCCAGAGTTACCATATAGCGCTGGAATAGCAGACTGGTAACCGAGGCGCCTCTGTGAACCGTGACGGAAATGCCGAGGTCGCCCCTTAAGGCATTTTTTATCCAGCTCCAGTACTGCATATGTATTGGCTTATCAAGCCCGAACTGTTGCCGCAAATTCTCGACGAGTGCAGGGTCCTGCATGGGTCCTAGTAGTACTCTGACCGGTCCTCCCGGAGCTATATGAATTAGGGAAAAAATTATCGCACTTGCTATAAAAAGAGTAGGGATAGCTAACAACAGACGTTTTAGTATATATATGCCCATGTGATAACCTCGCTAAAATTAAAAGGCGGAGCTTCTACCGCCCCGCCTTTTATTATTTCTTAATGGAACTTACCTAAAATTTTAGTTGCCGGTAAATTCCGTGATAGCGGCAAGGTTAATATTGCCCATCGGAGTCAGGCCATCTTCGTACCCTTTTACTGTATCACGCCAGGCGTATATGTTATGGAGGTACATCATATCCACCTGGATGACCTTCTCCGTTACCATTTCTTCGATTTCCCAGATCAGCTCTTTCCTTTTTTCGTCGTCAGGTTCCGTTTGAGCTTCGTCGATAAGTTCTTGAACTTTTTCGTGACCCGGTACTGTTGGGTGATAGTGGTCGGGAAGATCAGGAGCATCGTGGTGCCAGTGGTTGTGATTGTGGTCGTTTCTGTAATAGCCTGACCAGAGCCAGGAAGAAGGAGTAAAGTCGTTTAGACCCCAGTCTTCGATCGCTATTTCCCAGTCAAAAGTTTCGTAAAGAGTATCGAAGAGGGTCGATTTGTCTACCGGAATTACCTCAACTTCCACTCCGTATTGTCTTAGTTGTTCCTGAATAATCGTGGCTACGTCCACGAACCACTGTGCCTTTGTGGCCATAATCCTTATTTTCTGGTCTTTGTCAAACCCCATTTCCTCGGCTTTTTCCAGGTATTCTTGGGCAAGATCGGAATTGTGAAGGTCCATCTCCTTTAACTCAGGAGAGGTCCATTCGCTGTTCGGGAACCAGGGTCCGTACTGTATTTCAGCCATTCCGTAGAAGATTTCGTCCCTGATTTCTTCCCGATCTATTGCGTGGAACAGGAACTTACGCATATTGTAGGCTCTCTCGATTGCCTCTTCGTCTCCCGCTTGATCTTCGGATACGCCAAAGGGAGGACCGCCAAGGTTTAGATATGCTACCTCCGTGAGGGTTCCGAGCATTTTTTCGGTTTCGATATTGGGCATTCTCTTTATCGTTTCGTAGTCTTTGTGGGGAAGCCTGTCGATAATATCCACGGAACCGGAAATCAGGGCTGATTCCTTGGCTGATGCGTCGGGGATTATGTCAAAGACCACGGTTTCTACGGCGGGAACTCCTTCCATCCAGAAATCGTCGAATTTTTCAACTTTAATGTGGGAACCGCTGACCCACTCTACGAACTCAAAAGGACCGCTTCCGACTGGATCTCGGCTGAGTTTGGTTCCGGCGAAGCCGGCCGTGCCTTTCTCTTCCGATCTTTCCCCGTGGCTACCTTCAGGTACAATTCCGTCCAGCGCTCGAGACCAGCGCATCAAAGCCTGAGGGAACGGGTTTTCAAAGTCCGTTCTAAGTGTATAGTCATCCACGACCTCGACATTTTCGATCGGACCAAGCAAACCCGCATTTGGGGCATTGTTATCGGCGTCTAGTTGCCATTCGATGTTGTATTTTACGTCCTCTGCTGTAAAGTCCGTCCCGTCATGGAATTTAACTCCCTCTCGAAGGTGAAGGATCAGTGTTTGTTTGTCGTTTTCCCATTCGTAATCCCTGGTCAATGAATACTTCGTTGTTACTTCGCGATTCTCGTCCAGTTCTATTATTGGGTCGTAAACGTTCTCTATTATGTAACCTGATGAAGTGTCAGTTCTTATAGCCGGATCAAGATCCCATGGCTCGGTACTTATTCCGACTCGTAGCTCTTTTCCGACGACTACACCACCGACTAACAATAAACTGAGTAAAGCCACCCAAAAAATCCTATGAGATTTCATAAAAAACCCCCTTAATTATGTTTTTGTCGAGTTAACGGCACTTTTCCACCTACTTAATTTGACTTTGTTCATTCACCTCCCGTTTTTCGGTATTAGACAAAAATTCTATTAAATCATATACGTAAATGAGTAATTTTCAAATTAGAATTAGTCGCCGGACTTCTGGAATCCAAATCGGAAATTATTCGTAGTTGGTCCAGCTTTATTGGGCAGGATGTTAGAAATAAATAGAACGAGAAGGTTAAGGCTTTTCGCCCGGAGACTAAAGAACGCCGAAAAATTTCTTATTGAAAGTGTGCTTGTGCCGCAAATTTCCTGGTTTATTTTTCGAGACCCTGTCAACTCTTCCCCGTCGAATTTGGATAGCTTTCTCAAGTAATCTATAATCCTATTAGGTAGGATAGGAGGGTTTTCTATGGAAGAAATAAAAGCTTTAGTTAGTGCTATCAGAGAGTGGAACGAAACGAGAAATACGGAAATAAATGGTTTGGTCATCTTATTACGACGGCTGTTGCAAAAGTTAGGAGCAGAAATAGGACTGGAAGACGATGAAGATTACTTGTTAAACAATCTCCAGGAAAGGATCGTGTACTTAGCCGAGTCAGAAGGTATGGGGGTAGATTTTTTAGTAATTTCCATGGTCAATGCCATAACTGAACTGCTCGAAGGTACAGTAAGAAATCACGGAGAGGCGCTTGTGGTTAACGAACAGGCCCTGCAACAGCTTAAGGAAAATTCCGAGGAGGCTGAAACCGTAAGGGCCAAGGTCAATAAATTGAAAGACGAGAATTACAAAAGGGATGCAACCCGGGAACTTGCTCTTTGGAATCGTATTGCTGCAGAAAAGTTTAGCATAGCTAGAAGAGAAGCATGGAAGGACCAGGCACTGAAAGAGACTACGGAAAAACTCCTGGCGGACTGGAAAGAGACACCTCAGGAAGTAAGGGAAGCTTTGAGCGACGTGCCTTTCGCCGTGATAAGAGAAAGTATTTCTCCCTCCGATATAAAAGATATAGACCCGGA
>CAZYPS010000047.1:0-13441 GCA_964649445.1 uncultured Thermotogae bacterium
GAGTAAAACCAGCCTCCCGCCATCTTGACCCCGAAGACGTTGTCGAAGTAGTTTATTGCGTCCACTGGAGCTGTGGGGGTATAGCTCCACATGGCGTTTATCACGGACCTCCAGAACCACATGCCGGCTAAAGTAGTTATAAACGAAGGGATTCCGAGCTTGAGCGTTATGGAGGCGTGAAGCAATCCGATTAAGGAGCAGCTAACTATTACTATAACAAAGGATAATAACGGATGAAGCCCGAGTTGGAAGAGCTTGAATATGCCCCCGGCGGCGAGCGCGTAAACTGAACCGACGGACAGGTCAAACTCGCCGGAGATCATAAGCATGGCTACGGGCATGGCTACTATAGCCCAGTTAACTCCGAGATCGAGTAATGACCCTCTGATTATCGACTTGTTAAAGAGGATATCTCCAACCTGCCAGTAAAAGAAGATTAGTACTGCTACTAGAGAAAGAAAACTGCTAAATGCCTTCCAGGTGATAATAGTCTTCCCGATGGATAGGCTGAAATCTTTTATTCGTTTCACCACATCTCCCTCTCTTGATGAATTTTTAGATTAAAAACCTCGCTTGCATCTATTCAGGCGAGCAACTCCTTGCCCAAATAGTTTTTAACCCTGCATATGTCATGCATTTAAAAACCAGTAGTTACAATAGCAGATGCTCGAGATCCTCGTCTCCTTCTCCGCCAACTATTGCCTTCTCCACTTCATCCATCTCGACCTCTTCCCGGTCCTGATCGATTATCTTCTCCCCGTTTCTCAGGACGACTATCCTATCGCTAACCGGATAGACTTCCTGGATCGCGTGCGATATCAGAATGGCGGATAACCCGTTCTCCTTGAGTTGCTGAATGTACTGATAAACTTTTTTTGATTCCTTAATTGATAGGTTGTTGGTCGGTTCGTCCAGGATTATCAGGTCGAAGTTGAAGTGGAGTGCTCTCGCTATCGCTATGCCCTGCCTCTGTCCTCCGGAAAGTTCCTTAACGGTAACGTCGGGTGATCTGATTTCCAGCCCCATATCTTTCAATCCATCCATGGAAGCCTGCCTCATTTCCTCCAGGTCCAGAAGGCCCAGGGAGTTTTTCGGCTCCCGTCCCAGAAAGAAATTACGCTTTATGTCCATATCCTCAACCAGCGCCTGGTCCTGCTGGATCGATTCGATACCGGCCTGGAGGCTGTCCTGAGGAGTAGCGAACTCTTTCTCTTCGCCTTTGAAATATATCTTGCCCTTTGTAGGCTTGAATATTCCACAGATACACTTAATCAGCGTCGATTTTCCTGCGCCGTTGTCGCCGACAAGTCCTACTACCTCGGGCTGACCGACGTCAAAGTCCACTCCTTCGAGAGCGTGGACCTGTCCGAAATACTTATGGATATTTTCACAGTGTAAGAGACTGTTATCTGACATTTTACCTCTCTAGTTCTTTGGGTCGCTTTTTTGGATTTAATCCTCTCTAGTCCAATCTTGACATTATTTCAGAATTTTTCCGACTCCACGATATTAGCCACGGCAGGGTGGTCGGAGGACCACCTGCCGTGGTAAGCGTTAATTTTTCTTCGAAAATAAGCCGTTTATCCAATGATTTTCGGGAACTCGTGAGCGATACTTACATCTTCCTTGTCTATCTGCTTCCCGCCAGTGTAGATGTCGTATACGGTCATGTTGAACATCGCGTGGAAGTACGACTCGACCACGGGGTAGAAGCCCTGAAGGAAAGGCTGCTGATCGACTGTCGCTTCTATATAGCCTTTGTCGATTCCTTCGACAAGTTTGTCAATTAGGTCGTGACCAACTACGACTAACTCATCGGGGTCCATCCCCATTTCTTCCATTGCTAGATAGGTTCCACCGACCGTCTGTGTTGCTAGGACCAAGGTGGCATCGGGATGGCTCCTTATGGCGCTCATTGCCCTGGGCTTCTGTCCTGTTGGGTTCATAACTGTTTCGTATTCGTATATCTGGCTATTTACGTCTACTCCTTTTTCCTTCAAGAAATCCTTGAAGCCTTTAATTCTTTCTTGGCACCAGCCGGCACCTGGAGCCCCTTCGGGCATGATGATCTGGATTGTTTCGGGATCAGGATCATGTCCCATAGTTTCGGGGTAGTACTTGTTCCAGACTGCCTTTGCCATCTCGTAAGCGGCCGTGTAGCCTTCCTGGCCTATGTAAGCACTTCTGGCGTTTTCCGTGCTGTCGTCGGCGTTGACGCCGATAACTGTCTTGCCCTGGTCTTCGAGGTTCTGAACGACTTCGTCGAACATAGTCGGGTGGGGCAGCGTGGTAGCGACTACGTCAACTTCTTCCTGGGCAGCCAATTCTACTAAGATATTTTGCTGCCATTTGGGCTGGAATTCCTCGCTGGGGCGATATATGGTGCCTTTGACGGGGAACATTTCTTTGGCTGTTTCGTAGCCGTGCTCTACCGTATTCCAGAAGGGATTGCCTTCGCCTCCGTGAGTAACTAATGGTACGGTGAAGTCTTCTTCAGGAGCGGGAAGTGGAAATCCTCCTTCCGGTGCTTCAATATCCGCTTTTGACAAAATTGATTTTGCATTACTCCAGTTCCCTACTTCGTTTTTGAGGTAATCAACGACTTTCGCTTCTGTAAGGTCCTCTTGTCCAAAAGAGGTAAGGGCAAGAGAACTAACTAAGAGAACAAGAACGATTAAACCGGTAGTTAAGGTTTTTGCTGTTTTCATGTACCCTCCTTTTAAAGTTTTACTTTACTGTCAGTCTACGTTTTTAGGTAAGGTAAGTGTTCGATTAATAAAGCAAACTTTCAGTTTAGTTAATTATTTTCATTAACCACCCCCGTTTGGCAGGAAAGTCAAGCCCAGTTTTCAACTTTCCGTAACCAGTATAAAATTCCCCTATTAAAACTCCGATTTTTTTCATCTCGAGAGATACTTATTTCCTATTGTATCTCTAACTGGCCCATATTCAAATAATTTGGGTTACTTTGACAAAGTTTGCTGCACTCTTCCAATTTAGCAACACACCAAACGAATTCCCCGAACTGTGGTCAAAATTAACTATCCAGACCTCTAACTAAATTGAATTTAGCGACCTAGCCTTAGTTTCGGGTTAATCTCTCATTTTGTGGGTGGTGGTAATGTTGATAAAAGTTCTACCCTCCGCACGAACTTTAAGCACTAAAATACTTAAAAATTTTTGTGGTACAATGTTCATAAGAGCTATATGATAGTCGCTGAGTGAGAGTTTGATAGATAAAAATGTCCCTTTTCCGCAGTTTGAAGGCCTCTTGAATAAAGACCGCAATGGAGTATAATGATTGTGATAACAATCACTAATCTAAGAGGTGGCAAAAGATGGCACTAGATTCTTGCGATATTTGCCAGGCAACGGTAGATATAGGAGAAAAGAAGGTAAATTCATCCCTGATCGAGACCATAGTTCTTGGGATACTTGCCGGTGCGTTCATCGGTCTTGGTGGAGTATTTTATACAGTAACAACTACTGAAACCGGCCTTGGCTTTGGAATAACTAAGTTACTCGGTGGCGGGGTTTTCTCTCTCGGACTTATACTGGTCGTAATAGCAGGGGCAGAGTTATTTACAGGCAACAACCTGATATCTGTCTCAGCTTTTACTGGTCGTATTACTGCGAGGCAGGTAGTTAAAAACTGGCTTTGGGTATATCCTGCAAATTTTATTGGGGCAATAATTATCGCCGGGTTAATTTACGGATCTGGTATCTGGGAGTTCGCGGGCAGCCAGGTAGGTGCAAATATGGTCAGTATAGCTGCTGGAAAGGTTAGTCTGGGCCCAGTGGCTTTATTTACGAGAGCGATACTCTGCAACTTTCTGGTCTGTCTGGCGGTATGGATGGCTGCCGGTGCAAATTCGATCTCCGGAAAAGTAATGGCTATTATTTTCCCGGTAGCAGGATTTGTAGCGATGGGATTCGAACACTCGATCGCGAACATGTACTTTATACCGATTGGTATCTTTCTCCAGGGAATTGGGGACATACAGGCCGTGATGGGTGAATTTTCCCGAATAACCTGGATGAACTTCCTCCATAACATTGGATGGGTCACATTTGGTAATGTGATTGGAGGAGTTCTTTTCGTTAGCATACCTTATTATGTCTGTCACATAGTCTGTGCTGACAGTCTAGCTATTGACTGAGTTTTTAATCCCCACGGGCTGCGGAGTCCGTGGGGATTTCCACTTACTTTAGAATTTGGATATAAATCATGGAGAGGTTTTTACTCTAAACACTCTTTATCAACATATTTACATACACTTTTCGATGAAGTACCAACCAAAAAAATAAAAAACTTTGCTACTCCTCAAATTAAAGGATACAAGAAATCAAGAAACCGGCTCCACAGTATTACCGATCCAAACACCAACAAGGTTTGGGGGGTTGGTTCTAGTTTGTTAAGTTCAGGTCAGAATAGTTATTTTTCGACTCCGGAGAATCAATTTTGGAAGGATTTTTGTCTAAAGCAAAAAAGATAGGAATAGAATTAGCCCTGGCCTAATGGATTCTGTTGCTATATTCAATTGACTTTTGATCGTAGTGTACAATGCTCCATCTTACTTCTTTTTAGTGCATATTCTCGAATTGCCGGGGTTAAAATTTGAGGAGTAAAAAAGAGGAACTTTTAGCTTTGGGGAAAGTTATAAATTACATATCTATGAGAACGATTTTAGCTAACATGGTTGCTACGAAACATTGGAAAAGTGGAACCGGTTACTCTACGAGGTAGTTAAGTACTTGCCGTTAGAAATATTCAAACAGTTTACAGTTTAACTAAACCTTTTTCACGGAGTTCCTAATTACAAGTTCTGTCTCAATCCTATGGACTGAACCAGGGGATTCGTTGTTTTCTGAGTTGATCTTTTTTAGGAGTAAATCGGCGGATTTTGTGCCTATTTCGTAGGAATCCTGCCTGACCGCGGTCACAGGAGGGTTGAGTATTGAGAACCACTCGAAGTCGTCGAAGCTAACGAGAGAAAGATCGTCCGGGCAAGTGTAACCTTTTTCGCGAAGTAATTTTAAAGCACCCATCGTCATTTTACCGTTGGTGACGAATACAGATGTTGGCCTTTCCTTAAGGGACAACAAAGTTTTAAGGGCATTTATTCCACCTTCAATTGTATAGCTACCTTCTACGATCAATTCATTGTTTATTGGTAACCCATTATCTCTAAAAGCTTTTTTATAACCTTCAAGTCGTTCCTCGCTGGAAACAACCTGTTCAACACCGGTTATGATGCCGATTCGCTCGTGCCCTTTTTTTAGCAAATAGTCGACGGCTTGATAGCTACCTTCTACGTTTTGAGCTAAAACCGTATCTACCCTATCTTTTAGCTTCTCTAACCAGCGGTCGATAAATACGATTGGCACATCGGATTCGAGCAGCCGGTTCAATACTTCGTCTGGACGACCCGTAGGGGCAAGTATAATCCCGTCTGTTGATTTGTCCTGAAGATTCTCAAGATAGAGCTTTTCCTTTTTTAACTCTTCATCGGTGTTGCTGACAAAAAGGCTGTAATCGTTTTCAAGAGCTACGTCCTCCACTCCCCTCATTATCTTTGCATAAAAAGGGCTCTCATTATCCGTTATTACTAATGCCAGAGTGTTGGTTTTATTGGTTTTGAGGCCTTTTGCCACGGAGCTAGGTTTATAATCTAACTCTTCAATTGCTTCCATAACCTCTTCTTGGAGCTTATCGCTCACGGACCTTGGTTCGTTAATGGCCCTAGAAACTGTGGCTGTGGAAACACCAGCTCTTTCAGCTACGTCTCTTATCGTTGGTTTGTTCATCTTTGAGTTCAGAATTACACCTATAAGTTCTGTAAACCATTACTTAATATAATTGTAACATGGTAAACCCTTAACTTCCTCTATAGTAGTTCCTACATCTATAGTCCCTAGAACCCAACAATAAGTACTTTTTTTAAGTCTATAACTAAAGTTCAGCCATTTCAAACATTTTACCATTTAAAATGTAATTCTTCAGCTTGACAAATTTTTGATCTTTGTGTTATTATAAGGTCAAGTAAACGATTACAAGACGCTAGAGAAAAAAGGAGGTGATTAATCAAAACCAATATTAATTTCAGTCACCTTGGTTAAACCAAGCTCACTATTTTCACATTCAAATAAGGGGGTAGTAATGATAAAACAAGCGAAATTATCGGGGATTTTAGTACTATCAGCTTTATTAATAGTTGGGATTTTCAGTAGCGTAGCCCTGGCTCAAGATTACTCAGGGAACTATGCAATGGTAACTTTTTTAAGGGGATCAGAGTTTTTCAACTGGGCTTATATGGGTATGAGGGATGCTGCCAAGTTGTTAGATGAAGATATTGAGGTAGAGTTAAGAGGCCCGTCTACATGGGACGCCACGGAGGAAGCGCAGGCAATTAGACAGTTAACTTCCAGAGGAGTTGACGGAATACTTACAACTGCAGGGGCTTCCCAGACTATGGTACCTGCTATAAATTCCGCCATCGAACAAGGTATTCCAGTAGTCGGTTTCGATTCAGACCCTGTCCACAGCGATCGTTTAGGTGTGGCCACCACCGATCAGTTTAAGGCGGGAGAAAAGGCAGGTGAAGAAGTGGTAGAATGGCTAGATGGAGAGGGTCAAGTAATAGTTTCCACCCACTTCGGAATCGAATACTTGGAACAGAGAATGAACGGATTCAAGGCCGGAATTGAAGGTTCCGATGTAGAGGTTGTCCAAACCATTAATGACGAGGGTGAGATCTCTACTGCGGAAAGTAAGATTACGTCCGCTATTCAGAAGAATCCCGATATAGATGCCATCTTCTGTGCACACGGTAACCCTTCAATTGGAGCAGCAGCATCGCTCAAGAGCCTCGACAAGGTGGACGAAATTGATATAATGGCTTTTGATTTTGCCAAAAAAGTTTCAAAGGAAATCAAAGCGGGTAATATAAGAGCAACAGTTGCTCAGAACCCTTACCTGATGGGATATTATGGTATGATTATGTTGTGGAGTGCGAACCAGGAAACGGAAGTAGAGTCCAGAAACGAACCTTTTGGCCATGTCCCTCCTAGGATTGACACTGGAGTATCAATTGTCTATCAAGAGGGTATAGATCAGTTCTTGAATCCGCCAGAATTCGTTTCAAGCTGATAAAACTTAACCACATATTTTCGAAACAAAGCACCGACTTGGTCTTCAAGTCGGTGCTTTGTTTTCATTAAGCATCGTGTTATTGATAAGGTGAGTATACTAACTTGAATTTTTTTCGGAGATTCAAATGGAAAGCCAACTGAAATATTACGCAGACAAGTTTGTCGGTATAACGAATATTGGCCTGGTATTTGCGATCGCTGTCATTTTTGCGGGCTTAAGTTATTTTTCCCCTTCTTTTTTAACCCTTTCAACCCTAGAAGTAATAGCAATGAATTACGTTGCTGAAGGGATTATGGCTCTTGGTATGACGATCGTAATAATTTCGGGAGGGATAGATCTTTCCGTCGGTTCAATGCTCCCATTTAGCGCTATCCTCGTTGCTACTTTCTTTAATATGCAGATAGGAATGCCACTTGCGATAGCTTTAACATTGCTCATTTCTATCGCAATTGGTCTCTTAAACGGTTTTATGATAAACCGATTGAAGGCTGATTCTTTCATCGTAACTCTGGCTACCATGATCGGGGTTGGCGGGATCTCACTTATTCTCAGCCGTGGTGGTACTATATCTGGTTTTCCAATAGGATTTTCGTATCTAGGGTTAGGGAGGATCATAGGCGTACCCTTACCAATATTCCTATTTTTTGTATTTGCCTTGATTATAGGGGTATTGCTAAAGCGCCATAGATACTTTTATCAAGCATACTATATAGGAACAAGCACCCAAGCAGCCCGTCTTTGCGGTATAAATGTAGAACAGTTCAGGCTTTTTGTATACTCCTTTAACGCTTTGCTTGCAGGTGTCGCAGGGCTTATAACTGCCTCTCGATATTTAAGTGCGGGCCCTAACTTCGGAGTGGGTATTGAACTCAGAGTCATTGCCACGGTGATAGTAGGTGGTGCAAGTCTCTCTGGGGGGAGGGGGTCTATTGACAGAACTGTTCTGGGTATGATTTTCCTCGCGCTCGTTAACAGTATATTTATTGAGTTGGGTTTACCTACTTATTGGAAACAGGTAGTATTCGGCTTTGTGATAATTTCCGCAGTTGTGATTGAGAGGTACTTTAGGGTTAAGAGAACAGGCGCAGAAGAATCCTGGCAGGACTTTATGCTAACCAGCAGATAATTTTTTTGGACAAGTGAGATTAATTAAGTCTGAAGGAAGTGGTTTTTATTAATCGGTGGGAGATTAAATGTCACAGGCTATAAAAATCCTAAGAGAAAAAAGAGAAGCTCAACTGTTGCTGCTTAATCTAGTCATCGCTGGCCTGCTAACGATTTTTTTCCCAAGTAGTTTCCCAAATCCTGGAAATCTAAGAGCCTTGGGAGTAGGTATGGTGTACGATGCATTAGTAGCAGTAGGGATGACCTATGTTTTGATTCTGGGTGGTTTGGACCTATCTGTGGGATCTAACGTTGCATTGACCAGCGTAGTAACGACTCTCTTGCTGGCAAGGTGGGGGGTGACAAGTGTCCCTTTGGCCATTGCTATGGGTTTAGGCCTTAGTGTCACAATAGGGGCGATAAATGGTGCAATAATTACGGGATTTAGCTTGAATCCCTTTATAGTTACCTTGGGCATGATGGCTATTGCTAGGGGGGCAGCAAGAGTACTGAGTGCTGGTTTTTTTATAACTGATTTGCCAGACAGTTTTGCAGTACTGGGGAACGCGACCGTTTTTGGTGTACCATTACAGATATTACTAACCCTGGGGATAATTGCGACATTTGACTTTTTAGTAAGGCGATGGTCCGTATTGAATCAAGCTTATTTCGTCGGAACTCAACCAGACAATGCTGAAACTGTTGGTATTAATGTAGGTAAAGTTATATTTGTTGGTTTTATCATTAGCGGACTTTTCTCTGGCATAGCGGCAATATTCTTATCATCCCACCTTGGAATAGGGTACTCTCAATTCGCTGGGGGCATGGCACTTAGAGCTTTGGCGGCTGCTGTAGTCGGTGGTGCAGACTTTACAGGAGGGAAAGGCAGCGTTTGGGGAGCTTTCCTTGGTGTTCTGTTGCTTGCACTCGTTTCAAACGGTTTTGTTCAAGTCGGCTTATCAGCCTATTGGGAGCAGGTGGTCAATGCCATTGTGCTAATTATAGCAATCTGGGCTGCCTCTTTTTCGGAGAAATAGATTCTAGTATTTGTTTCTCCTTCAAATGAGTTAGATTATTTAAGCAGGAGGTTAACAATGGAATCTTTTGACTGGCATCAACCTACTGAAATTACATTTGGCTGGGGAAGGCTAGACGAGGTTGGCGAACTTCTAGATAAATGTGGGGATAAATGTTTGATGGTGACCGGCCATAGTTCAAAAGCCAAGTACCCGATTTACGAAAGAATTAAGGACAATTTAGAAAATCGGAGAATAGCTTTAACTCACTTCGATGGAGTGACGACTAACCCTACCACTGAAACGGTAAATAAGGGCAGCAAGATCGCTGTCGAAAATGATGTCGATGTAGTTTTAGGGGTAGGTGGAGGTTCCAGTATGGACACTGCAAAGGCTATTGCGGTAGGCGCTTCTCACGAAGGAGAGGCATGGGACTATCGCCTCTTTACCGATAAAGATATAACAGAAAAAACATTGCCGGTTATCACCGTAACTACGACGTCAGGTACTGGATCACAGGTAACTCCTTTTTCCGTAGTGACGAACACCCAAAAAAAAAGCAAATTTGCACTGGCTAGCACTGAACTTTGCCCCAGAGCTAGCATTGTAGACCCGGAATTAATGGTGACCGTGCCGGAACATGTGACTGCGTCCACGGGCTTAGATGCTTTTGCTCATTCTTTCGAAACTTACATCCATGACAATTCATCTCCCTACACGGATCTTCTGGCAAAAGAAGCCATCGAACTAATAGTTAAGTTTTTACCGGTGGCTATGGATCAGCCTGATAACAAACAGGCCAGAAAAAAACTGGCTTGGGCTGATACGATGGCCGGTATATGTATCTCAAATGCAGGAACTACATTACCTCACGGGATTGGTATGGCTGTAGGTGGACATGCCCCCGAGGTATTACATGGCGAAGCGCTATCCGTAATATATCCCGAATTTGCGAGATATACTTATTCCTCAAAAATAGAAAAGTTCGCCAGGGTAGGGCGAATTTTGAATCCCGAATTAGGAGACGAATACGACGAAATAGCAGCAAAGAAGTCATGTCAGGCTTTGGACGAATTCTTAAAGGAGATCGGCATGTACTTTAATTTGGAAGATCTAGGGGTACCGAAAACTGAATTGGAAGCAATCGCGGATGATGCGGTTGAACTACCGGACTACGAAGCCAATCCCAGAGTAGCAACTCGCGATAAGATTTTAGAATTGCTAGAAAAATCTTATGACAGAAGTGTCTGAACGAATTACTTTTGTAACCGCGATAAAAAGTAGGTGGTTAAGTTGATAGCAGAGAAAAAAAGTGGGTCAAAAAATAAAAGCCCTATTTTATCTGCAAGAGGGCTTACTAAGCACTTTGGTGGAATTCGGGCCCTGGAAGACGTAGACCTGGACCTTTACGAAAACGAGGCTCTAGCACTTTTAGGAGACAACGGGGCGGGGAAATCAACACTTATAAAAATAATATCGGGAGCTCTCAAGCAAGATAAAGGGAAGATCGAATTCAATGGAGAACCGATGTCAATAGATGATCCGAACGACGCCAAGGAGCTTGGCATAAAAACAGTTCACCAAGATCTCGCTTTATTTACTCTTCTTGACGTTACTTCAAATCTGTTTGCTGGGGAAGAAGAAACTAAATTTGGATTTCTTCAGAAAGGTAAGATGGCGGGAGAGTGTGAAGAAATCCTGGAGGAATTACAGGTCTCAGTCAAATCTTTGGATCAGAAAGTAGGTTCACTTTCAGGTGGGCAAAGACACGCGGTAGCAATTGGTAGGGGTGTTTACGTGGGGCACGAACCGAAAATCATCATAATGGACGAGCCTACAGCAGGTCTTGGCGTTGAAGAGAGCAAAAACGTAATCCAGTTACTTAAAGACCTGAAAGAAAAAGTTTCGGTTATATTCATTACACATAACATGGATTACGCCTTTGATGTGGCAGATAGAGCACTGGTATTAGCCAGCGGACGTACAGCGGGCTTAGTACGTATGGATGAGACTACAGAAGAAGAGATAGTTGGGATGATGATGGGGAGAATAACGAAATAAAATAATACCTATCAATTTTTGGGTAAAAACGCGTGTATAATATAGCTACCGAGGAGGCTAAGACGAAAAAGAGTTGGTAAAGTGGTTTTAAGAGTCCAATGCTCGCTTTGGAGACTGTCAAAGAAACTTAATCATGGACTGATAGGAAGTTAGGTATTTCACTAAGTTGAAGTAATATCATTATTACATAAGTGTTTCACGTCTAACGTCTATGAGTAAAGGCAAAATTGCGCTATTACGCTATGACGAATAGCTGGTTCTCTTAACACATTTTTTTATAAATGTAAATGACCCCTTCCTTTCCAAGCCTATTCGTTCTGGCGAAGAGAAGCAGAGACGCGAGCTGTGGTTTAGCGGTCGCCTTTTACAATGTAATACTAGTTTTTGGGACTAACTCCATTAAAAGAATGCCATAAGCATACATGCTATTGGTTATCTCCCATACTGTAAACAAGCTACATTCGACTGCTTGACTTATGGAAATACAAAAATAAAAACATAAAGTACTCGTTTGAGATTGAAAAGTCGAAGATTGCTGAATATTTTTAATGTCGAATTTGGGTGGTGAATAGGCCAAGTTTGAGCGTCCAAATAACATCATCCGAACAATATTAGTTTTTCAATTTCTTTGAATTCTAAGATTTCCTATAATTGAGGATTATTCATGGGGGCGTAGCTCTAACGGAAGAGCGCCTGATTTGCACCCAAAAGGATAAACGCCCTAAATTTGCTTTTTCTCTACTTCTTTTATAATGGCCTATCATAGGTCGTTATAGCTGGAATATCCTATCCGCCTGTCTAGTAAAAATACGCCATGAATTCAGGTAAGCAGGCGTACACTTCTAGTTCCAACCCAAATCGAAAAAACAGGGCAAAAGTACCCGACGGTGAACTCTCAACCAAGCCGGAAATGAAAATTACAGAGGCCATAGACGACTTCAAGTTGATGGCCAAGGTAGACGGCAGGGCGGAAGCCACCGTCGATCAATACGACTATGTTTTGGAGAGGTTTATCGACCACTATTCTCCGACAATAGAAATTGGTGGTATTACAACCAAACACCTAAGAAAATACCTGGCCGCCTTAATGGACGAAGGCCTGAAGAATACCACCATTGCCATACACTACCGGGTCCTGAACCGCTTCTTCAACTGGCTACTAGAAGAGAATTACCTACTCGAGAATCCACTGGATCCGATCAGCGAACCGGAAACCCCAAATGTCTTTCCCAAAGTGTTAAACGAAGAACAGGTAAAAACTCTGCTTCAAGCGGCCAAGAACAGACAGCGCGAGTGGGCGAACAAGCGCAACCATACAATGTTGGTAGTATTTGTAGATATGGGGCTTAGGCTATCCGAGCTAATTAACGCTCAATTGGATTATCTTGATATGAAAAGACAGTCCTTAAAAGTAAGAGGTAAAGGAGCCAAGGACAGGAAGGTATTTTTCGAAAAGAGAACCTTCAGAGCACTGAAAAAATGGTTGAGGGTAAGAGATAATGTAGAAAAAGTCTGGGACGATACCGTATTCATATTCCAAAAAGTAGAGAAGCTAAAGAAACGAAATATCCAGAGGCTTATGTCAAAAATCCAGAGGTCCGCCGGACTTGAAGAGGAAAAATCTCACCTCCCGTACTAAGACACACCGCGGCCACTCTGGCAGTACAAAACGGACTCGATACGTTTTCGCTGAAGACCGTACCCAACCACCTCCGTAACACCCTTGGGGCAGGTTTTTTTGATTAAAAGAGAGGGAGATAAAAGATTCGGACTTCGCCCAACTTTTACTGATCTCCCTCACCAGAAGTGATAGGGTGTCCTTATTGCCGTTTTGGTCGGGTTTCGTTCGGCCGGCCATTTAGCTAAGATTCCTCTCTATAGGTGGCCTCGCTGGATTTTCGTTACTTGTAGGGCAATTATTTTTCTCGGCCTGGTAATTTTTGGCGGAAAACTTTTTTGACATTTTATCGCGGGGGTTGCGGTGCCAAATTGTAGAAATGGAAGATTAGCTTGGCGAGTTGGTTGAATGTGCAGAAAAATACGGTAAATTAAGCAATATTCCAAAACTACCTATCATCAGTCAAATTAGCATACTCTCATTCCCATT
>CAZYPS010000048.1:0-11520 GCA_964649445.1 uncultured Thermotogae bacterium
TCGGTTCGGGCAGCCCGGAGGTCGAAAACAAATCACACGAAAGGGTGGAACCGTGCCCGCTCGGCCTCCGATAGGATTTTCCTGAACGGTCTCCAAAAAGCAAGTTACTGTTTCACCAAAGCAAATGTAAAATCGACTCGAATTCTATTTCGATCAACCTCTACCTCAAACAAGAGGAGGTCAAAATGCAGGATGTAAAGATATGTGACACGACCCTCCGAGATGGAGAACAAACGGCGGGAGTCGTGTTCGCAAACGAAGAGAAAGTAAGGATAGCCAAACTACTGGACAGAGTCGGCGTCGACCAAATCGAAGCCGGAGTGCCCGTAATGGGCGGAGACGAGCGGGAATCAATCGATAGAATTGTGGACGCGGACCTGGACGCCAGCATAATGGGCTGGAACAGAGCTGTCGTATCGGACGTCAAGGCTTCGCTGGATTGCGGAGTAGATGCAGTTGCGGTATCGGTCTCCACTTCGGATATTCATATCGAAAAAAAGCTTAATGAGTCGAGAGAATGGGTCCTGGATCATATGGCCAAAGCAACGGAGTTCGCAAAAAGCAACGACCTCTACGTTTCCGTAAATGCCGAGGACTCCACTCGTTCCGATTTTGAATTTCTCGTCGAGTTTGCCCGGCGAGCTAAAGAAGCAGGTGCGGATAGACTAAGATACTGCGACACGGTTGGTATCATGACCCCCCTGGAAACCCACAAAGCGATAAAGAACTTGAAGAAAGAAGTCGACATAGCTATAGAAATGCATACCCACAACGACTTCGGGCTGGCAGCCGCCAATGCCATCACCGGAGCCAAAGGAGGAGCGGAATACATCGGTACTACTGTCAACGGTCTGGGTGAACGTGCCGGCAACGCACCGCTAGAGGAAATAGTTATGGCTCTCAAGCACCTGGAAGATTTAGATCTCGGATTTAATACGAGCGACTTCCTCGAGCTATCCGAATACGTGGCCCGGGCGTCCGCTCAGGACCTACCGGTATCTAAGGCGATAGTTGGTTCAAACACTTTTGCTCACGAATCCGGTATCCACGCCGACGGCGTACTCAAAGACTCGGAAACGTACGAAGCCTTCAAGCCACAGGAGGTGGGAGCCGAAAGACAGCTCGTGATAGGAAAACATTCGGGGAAAAAGGCGATACTCGCAAAGTTCGAGAAGGAATACGGAATTGAACTAACCGATGAAGAAGCAGAAGCCTTATTACCAAAAGTCCGAAAAATGGCAGTAGAACTTAAGCGAGCTCTTTTCGACAAAGAGCTGGTATCACTGTACGAAGAACTTGAACTTGAGAACAACGAGAAAACAGAGGAGGTCGTATAAACTTGACTGCAGGAAACGGAATGACGATTTCGGAGAAAATTCTTACTGAAAAAGCCAGTAAAAAAGTAAGCGCCGGCGAAATAGTTGTTGCAGACCTTAACCTTATGATGTTTCACGACGGAACATTCCACCTGGTAACGGAAGCCTGGAACGATATTCAGGACGGCAGGGTGGAAAATCCGGAAGACGTGGTAATGGTGATCGATCACAGTGCCCCACCACCGACAGAGGGAGCAGCTAATTTACATAACCAGTTGAGAGATTTTGCCGGAGATCACGGAATCCAGCTCTATGATTCCGGTGAGGGCATATGTCATCAATTGGTGCCCGAACAGGGACACGTAGTGCCCGGTGATCTCGTCGTAGGGGCCGACTCCCACACCGTAACTTACGGCGGAATAAATGCCTTTTCTACCGGAATTGGCGCAACGGATATGGCTGCTGCTCTCCATACCGGAAAACTCTGGTTCAAAGTGCCCGAAACTATCCGAATAAACCTAACGGAGAGTCTGTCGGACGGGGTCTACTCAAAAGACCTAATACTCTGGCTTGCCGGTGAACTCACGGCCGATGGAGCAACCTATAAAACCCTGGAATTCGGAGGAGAAGGTCTGGAAACGATGAGCATTCCCGCCCGATTTACAGTGGCAAACATGGCAATTGAACTGGGAGGAAAGGCAGGAATAATGGAGTCGGACCAGAAGGCACTCGATTGGGTAGAAGAACATTCGAACCAGCAACCAAATCCGGTTGAACCGGACCCGGACGCGGATTACGACCAAGTTATTGACCTTGAAATGTCTCAACTTGTTCCGATGGTCTCGGCACCGCACGAAGTTGACAATGTATCCAAAATTACCGACCTGGAACCAACTGATATAGACCAGGCTTTTATCGGGACGTGTACAAACGGAAGGCTTGAGGACCTCGAGGTAGCGGCAAAGATAGCTGAGAACCATGAAGTGGCGGATGACATAAGACTAATCGTCGCAGCTGCTTCACGGGATATATATCAGGCAGCAACCAAAGAAGGCTACCTCGACACTCTGGTGAGCGCAGGCGCTTCGGTAATTGCCCCCGGTTGTGGACCCTGTCTTGGAACCCATAACGGAATACCCGGTGACGACGAGACCGTAATCTCGACTGCGAACCGTAACTTCAAAGGTAGAATGGGGAATGAAAGCGCGGGAATCTATCTCGGATCGCCCGCTACGGTTATGGCTTCGGCAATCGAGGGTGAGATTACTGATCCCCGGAATTACGCCTAGATTGATTGTCAGTTTATGTACGGTTTAACTTCAACGATTTGGGCCGGACTACCCTAAGGTAGCCCAAATTTGACCAACTTTCGATTGACTTAGAAAGAATCAGGAGGAAAAAATGAAAGAAACACAATTAACCGGAAGAGCTCATAAATTTGGAGACGATATAAATACCGACTACATAATTCCCGGCAAATATCTGATGAAAATAACGGACGACGACAAGCTAGCTGAGCACGCAATGGAAGGAGTGGACCCGAATTTCAGAGAAAAGGCCGACCCGGGCGATTTTATCGTTGCAGGGGACAATTTCGGATCTGGCTCCTCCCGGGAAGAAGCACCTACAGTAATCAAGCATTCGGACGTAGGAGCTGTCCTCGCCAAATCCTTTGCCCGAATATTTTACCGGAACGCAGTAAATATCGGATTACCGATAATAGAATGCGATACCGACAAAATCGACCAGGGAGACGAACTGCACGTTGACCTCGATGAAGGCCTTATCAAAGACCTGGATAAAGGAAACGAGATCAAACTTTCTCCCCTACCGCCCGAAATGAATAAAATACTAGACGACGGGGGGCTCGTTTCCCACCTCGACAAACACGGTACGTTTAATCTCTAAAATAAAATGCCTACACCAAGAGTATCGCTCATAAAAGGTGACGGAATAGGTCCCGAAATAAGTCGAGCGGTCAGGAAGATAATAGACCGGTCAACCGGAGATATTGACTGGGAGATAATTGAAACTAACCCCCAGCAGGAGGAAGGAGAAGTCATAATTGATCGTATGACTTCCTCTCTAGAAGATACAAACGTGGGCATAAAGGGACCAATTACCACACCCATCGGCTCAGGGTACAGCAGTCTTACCGTAGCTCTCAGAAAAGAGCTGAATCTTTACGCAAATGTTAGACCGGTAAAAAAACTACCCGGGCTGGGTCCAAGTTTTCAGAACGGTGAAGTCGATCTGGTAACAGTCAGGGAAAATACGGAGGGGCTATACAGCGGCATCGAGCACGAAGTCTCGGGAGAATACGCCGAATCAGTAAAACTTACAACCAGGAAAGGTTCCGAGAGGATAGCTAGATTTGCCTTTAAATACGCAAAAAAAGAGGGGAGGGGGAAAGTAACGGCAATTCACAAAGCGAACATCTTGAAGAAGTCCGACGGACTTTTTCTTGAAGCTGCCCGCAAAGTCTCTCAGGACTACCCCGACGTAGAACTGGATGAAAAGATCGTCGATAACATGGCAATGCAGCTAATCCTCCGTCCCGAGGACTACGAAGTTCTTCTCGCCCCTAATCTCTACGGCGATATCCTTTCTGACCTATCCGCCGGATTGATCGGTGGGCTTGGAGTCGCTCCGGGTGGGAACTTTGGAGACGAGGTCGTAGTTTTTGAAGCCGTACACGGTTCAGCTCCGGACATAGCCGGTCAGAACGTTGCCAATCCTCTGGGTTTATTGCGATCGGGGGTAATGATGCTGGAATACGTCGACCAACTTGATGCTGCCAGACAGATAGAATCCGCTATCGAAGAGGTTCTCGAGCAACGGAAAGTGTTGACACCCGATCTCGGCGGCGAAGCCACAACGACGGAACTCACGGACGAAATTATAAAGCACCTATAAATTATGGACACGAAAGATTTGCTTCGGGAAATGCTGGAAATCTATAGCCCATCAGATGAAGAAGGGAAACTAGTGGACTTCCTCCAGCCAGTCATGAAAGATCTGGGATATCGGACAAGAATAGATGAGGCGGGAAATTTGGTCGGAAAAATAGGTAAAGGGAACTCGCAGGTTCTCCTGCTTGGCCACCTCGATACTGTAGAAGGGGAAATTCCGGTTCGAGAAGAGAACGGGAAAATCTACGGTAGGGGAGCCGTCGACGCGAAAAGCCCCCTGGCAGCATTCATCGGGGCCGGCAATCAATTCGCTGGTTCCGATAGATTAGAGGTAATTGTCGCCGGTGTGGTGGAAGAAGAGACGAGTTCCAGAGGAGCCTACGAAGTTCTCGATTCCCTCTCACCTGACTACGCAGTGGTCGGAGAACCCAGCAGTTGGAATGGAATTACTCTCGGGTACCGGGGTTCCATACGTCTTTCCTACTCTTACACGGTACCAAAAACACACAAAGGAGAAGGATCGGCGCTTCCCGCGGAAGAAGCAGTTGAATTTTATAACCAGCTTAAAAATTCTTTCGACTCCGGTTCTTCCGGCTATAATAACACAAACGTCCGGCTAACTGACATCAGCACGGCAAACGACCCGTTTCAGGACTCCGTGAGTATGACACTGGACATCCGGACCAGTGAAGACTTCGACCCGGCGGAACTTGACGAGTTCATAGAAAACCGGGAAAACAAGGCTTCGGTGGATACTACAAGACACATACCTCCTGTAAGGTCGTCAAAGAGGTCGCGCCTCGTAAGTGCATTTATCGGGGGGATAAGGAATTCTGGCGGGGAACCGAAATTTAAGTTAAAGACCGGTACGGCCGACATGAATATACTGGCGGAAAACTGGGACGTACCGATGATAGCTTATGGTCCCGGCGACTCTTCGCTGGACCACACGCCGAACGAACACCTCGACCTGGATGAACTAACCCTGGCTCGGGATGTTCTGGTAGAAGCTTTGAAGAAACTCGAAGGTACTGGAGGAAGTTAATATGCAATTACTCGACACCACGCTAAGAGAAGGTGAGCAGACGCCCGGCGTTTCGTTTTCGATTGACGAAAAGAAGGAAATAGCCCGACAGCTCGACGAGTTTGGAATCGACATTATTGAGCTCGGTCACCCCGTGGTATCGGACGACATTGAAAAAGCCTGCCGGATTATTGCAGAAGACGATCTCGAAGCCGAGACTATGGCACATTCGAGAGCTCTAGAGGAGGATATCGACATGGCTTCCGAGGTCGGAGTGGATTGGGTAGGAATTTTTCTCGGTACTTCTCAGCTCAGCCTGGAACACAAACTTCACATCGATCGAAGTGGAGCTCTGGAGAAGATAAACGAAGCAGTGTCTTATGCGAAAGACCTGGGATTAAAGGTCCGCTTTACTCCGGAGGACGCAACCAGAACGGATCCCGGTTACCTTGAAAAAGCAATCTACGCTGCAACGGAAGCTGGTACTGACAGGATAAGTATCGCCGATACGGTGGGAACCGCTACCCCTTTCTCCTACGGAAAGTTAATCGAGGATGTGGTCCGGAGAGTTGACGTGCCGGTCCATACTCATTGTCATAACGACTACGGAATGGCAGTGGCGAACTCTCTATCGGGCTTCGGGTCAGGAGCCTATCTAATAGACGTAACCGTAAACGGCCTGGGAGAAAGGACCGGAATAGCACCTCTTGCGCCAATCGTCGTCGCGCTTACCCGACTATACGACGTAGATAAAGAATGGAAACTGGAAATGCTACCCGAAATCTCTCGGACGGTTGAAAGAGCATCCGGTTTATTCAACTCCGAAATAGATCCGATAGTGGGCGAACACGCTTTTTCCCATAAATCCGGACTTCATACAAAGGCGGTTCTCGAAAATCCGGAGACTTACGAAGCGATACCCCCGGAGATCGTCCACAAACAACGGGAGATAATAATCGACAAGTATACCGGCAAGGCAGCAGTAAAAGACCGGTTAAACGAAATGGGGGTAACACCGGACGACGATCAACTTCAGGAAATCGTCACCAGGGTTAAGGACTCCGCGGCAGACGGCAAAACCAGGTTTACCGATATAGATCTAATGGAAATAGCGGACGATATACTGGATCTCGATATTAAAAGCAGAATACCTGCCAAAGTAGAGGCGTTGATTTCTTTCTCCCTCAACAGCGCTTCCTACACCACTCGAGCAACGAGAAAGATAGCTTCTTTCGAAGAAGTAGATACGGTTTTCGAACTGACGGGTGACAAAGATATCCAGGCTCACCTGGAGTCGAGTTCGGTCCAGCAGCTCAACGACTTGATCGAGGAATTCCGGAATATGGACGAAGTTCAGACCACCGAAACCAGTCTGATATTGAAGGGTTACGAAGAAGACGAAAATTAACCACCCTAATAAAAGGAGGAAATATGGCACAAATTTATCTTAATGGCGAACTTGTTCCCGAGGACGAAGCAAAGATAAGCGTTTTTGATCATGGGCTTCTTTACGGAGACGGAGTTTTCGAAGGCATAAGAGCCTACGACGGTTACGTATTCAAGCTCGACGAGCACCTCGACCGATTATACAGAAGTGCAAAGGCAATAAAATTGGAAATTCCTTTCGGGCCAGAGGAAATGAAGGAAAAGATCCTGGAAACCCTGAGGGCTAATGAGCTGAAAGAAGCATACATTAGGCCGATCGTAACCAGGGGAAAAGGTTCTCTGGGATTGGACATCGATTCCTGTGCTGAACCGTCAGTCATAATAATCACCAAAGAATGGGAATCTCTTTACGGACCGGAACTTTACGAAGAAGGGTTACATCTACTAACCACCACAATCCGTAACCAGCCAAAAGAGGGACTTCCACCAACAGTCAAGCATCTGAATTACTTGACGAACGTTCTTGCTGTAACACAGGCAAACACCTGGGGAGCAGACGAAGCTTTAATGCTCGATACGAACGGTAACGTATCCGAGGGTGGCGCGGACAACGTTTTCGTATATCGTAGGGGGGCAGTTTATACGCCTCCGGTGATCAATAACTTGCCCGGAATAACTCGAAGCGCAGTCATCGATATCCTCGAGAAGCTGGGTTATGAGGTTAAAGAGAAACATCTTGGGCTGGCAGAAGTACTAACGGCGGACGAAGTTTTTCTCTCCGGTACCGCAGCCGAAGTCGCTCCTGTTGCGGAGATAGACGGCCGTGAGATCGGAGAAGGAAAGCCCGGCGAACTGGCCCTCAAGGTCAAAGAAGAATTTGGGGAGATTACCGGAATCGAAGAGACAGGAACTAAGATCTTCTAGCCCGGACTTTCGATTTGGACGTTGAACAACAAATCCAAGGGAAACCGTCGTAAGCGCTTGAAATAACTCCACAGGATTTATTCGGTTCCAGGTAATGGTTGGACTCGGCAGTAAAGCCCGGTAGTTTGCCGGGCTATTTTCTTTATAACTTCAAAGAGATTAACGACAGGTATCCCCATGTAATTGGTGATAGAATACTTCAGCAGGTAGTCTCCCTGATGGAGGAAGAGATAAGGGATGCCGACACCGTGGTTCGCTATGGAGGGGACGAGTTTCTTGTTTTATTCCCGGAGACGGGCAAACTCGATCCCTCGAATCCTAATCCACGTGACCGGAAACTTCCGTCCGTTCGCTAAGTAACCCGTAAATATAACCGTCCCTCAATGCCTCCCAACTCGCTTCTATCACGTCCTCGGAAACACCTATAGTATTCCAGGTCTTTTTTCCATCCGTCATTTCAATCAT
The DNA here is from genome assembly GCA_964649445.1 of uncultured Thermotogae bacterium. Lineage (GTDB taxonomy): Bacteria > Bipolaricaulota > Bipolaricaulia > M55B111 > M55B111 > JAGXLP01. The sequence goes on from CAZYPS010000048.1 coordinate 8,028, forward strand.
AACTCGCGGCACAGCAGCAGTACCTCTGTAACTTTCAAGGATTCTAACTTTATAATTGGTCAACTTCATATTTTCTATTGAATGGTAGAATCTATTGAGACACCTGTGAAAAGCGTTGTCGAGGGCATCCACGGGGCCGTGACCTCGTTCTATCGCATCTCTCACTTCCCCGTCAACTCTGAGTTTCACGCTGGCTTTCGCCGTAGGCTCCTCCCCGTCAACTCTAGTCGTCAATATCTCGTACTCGAGAACTTCGAAAAACTCCGGCAGTTCGCCCTGAACCCTCTTCGCCAGAAGGGCAAAAGAGGCATCAGCATTTTCGAACTGGTAGCCATCCTCTTCCAATTTTTTTATATTTTTCAGGACTTCTTTCGGAGTTTGATCCTCTTCCAGATCGACACCGACACTCTTCAATTTTCGCTCAACGGTACTACCTCCCGACAATTCGGATACCAGAAACCTTCTTTCGTTTCCCACAATTTCTGGCGATACGTGTTCAAAAGTTTCCGGCTGCTTCAACACGGCATCCACGTGAAGCCCGGCCTTGTGACTAAAAGCATTCACTCCTACAAATGGACTCCTTTTCTCGGGTGGTTTGTTAGCTATTTCCGAAATATACCGGGATACCGGGGTTAGTTCTTTCAAACTTTCTTTCGATTTAAGACAATTGAACCCTTTCTTGAGCACCAGATTCGGAATCAGGGTACACAAATCCGCGTTACCGACTCGTTCCCCGTAACCGTTTATCGTCCCCTGAACAACTTCTGCTCCTGCCTCTGCTGCCACTAGGGAATTTGCAATCGCCAGACCCGAATCGTCATGTGCATGTATAGAGAGCTGGGTGTTGACTTTTTCTTCAACTCGGTTAACTATTCTGCTTATCTCATCGGTCGTAGTTCCACCATTAGTATCACAGAGGCAAATCATATCCGCCCCGGCTTCTTCCGCTGTTTTTAGCGTTTCGAGGGCGTAGTCGGGATCATCTTTAAAACCGTCAAAAAAATGCTCTGCGTCATATAACACTTCCCGTTCGTTCTCGTGGAGGTATGATACGGAATCGTTAATCATGCTCAGGTTTTCCTCAACCGAAACCCCCAGAACTTCGTCCACATGGAGGTGCCAGCTTTTCCCTACTACTCCTAGAACCGGAGCTCCAGCCCCCAGTAAACCCTGGAGGTTCTTGTCTTCACCAGGCGGCGTGCCCGGCCTCCTGGTACTGCTAAGAGCAACTAATTTCGCGTTTTCTAAATCTCCCTGATCAAATTCGCGAAAGAACTTCGTATCCTTGGGGTTGCTCGGCACCCAACCAGCCTCAATGTAATCTACTCCCAGTTCGTCCAGTCTGCGGGCTACCTTCTTTTTATCCTTTAAGGAGAAGTTTATATCTCTCCCCTGTGCTCCATCTCTCAACGTAGTATCGAATACCTTTACATCGCTGTCGTTCATTGTTAGCCTATCCTCCCGGCAACCGCCCTTGCCATTTCCATTGTACTCATGCTACCTCCCAGATCGGGGGTTGTATCTCCCCGGGCAAGTGTTTCCTTCACCGCGTTTTCCAGTTCCTCAGCCTGCTCCTGCTCGCCCAGGAAATTAAGCATGTAACGGGCTGAAAGAATCGCCGCAGTGGGGTTTACTTTATCCTGTCCGGCTATATCCGGAGCTGTCCCGTGAACAGGCTCGAATAGACCGTTTTCGTCTCCGATATTTGCCGAAGGCGAAAGACCCAAACCCCCAATTAGCCCTGCGGCAAGATCCGAAAGTATGTCACCAAAAAGGTTGGTGGTAAGTAAAACTTCAAACCTCTCTGGTTCTTTCACCAGGTAAAGTGCCGCCGCGTCGACGAGAATATCTTCGTAATCGATATCGGACTTTTGAGCAACCTCTTCCACGGATTCAAGAAATTGTCCCCCGGTTACCGGTAAAACGTTGTTTTTGTGGATCGCACTAACCAGCGGCCTGTCCTCTGCTTCCGCGTAGTCAAAAGCGTATTCCGCGATTTTTTTGCTGGCTTTCTCGGATATTACTCTTGTGGCCGTTGTCACACCCGGGACTATCTCGTTTTCTATTCCAGCGTAAAGACATTCCGTATTTTCACGGACTATCACCAGATCCGCCTCAGGATCAACACAGTCCACCCCGGGATAAGCTTTTATCGGCCGAAGGTTGACGTAAGTATCTAATTCCTGTCTTAGTTTGATAACCACATCAGCGGCAGTCTCTCCTATCGCGCCCAGCAAAATAGCATCGGATTCTCGCGCCGCGTCCAAAGTTTCTTCGGGTAAAGCGGTACCCCGGTCAGCCAGAACTTTATCACCAGCATCGTATTTGGCAAATTCTAGATCGACCGGCATCTTTTTAAGCACGCTAACAGCCGCGTTTACTACTTCCGGCCCAACCCCGTCACCCGGTATCACAGCAACGTTCTTCATCTATTTCACCTTTTTTGGTCAATTTGTTTATTCAAAAAATTAGTTTTTTAAACCAGCATTTTCTCCCAGTAGAGCCCATTTTGTAGTCATTCTTCTACCTCTCCGTCCTTGACTTTCTTTCTATTAACCCGCTCCGCATCGTCCTTCCTGGCAAGGAGATTTACCGCATTCAATAACCCTTCCACACTAGCTATAACTATGTCATCTCCGGTTCCTCTGGCCTCGGCAGCGGTACCTCTCTCGTCTTCAAGTGCAACCACTACGTTGGCTACCGCGTCGCTCCCCCCGGTAATCGCGTCAATTCTGAACTCCGAAATCTCTATCTGTTTCTTCTCGCCGATAATTTCCTTCATTGCCTTGAATACCGCGTCTATAGGCCCAACTCCATTCCCCGATTCCGTTCTCTCCTCTCCTTCGACTTCTGCAGTAATTGTGGCAGTTGGAGTCCCGTTATCACTGGTCATTACAAAGACCTGATCCAGTTCTACCAGTTCCTTACCGGCTGGTTTGTCGAGCTCAGTTTCGGCGATCGCGTAAAGATCCGCTTCTGAAAGTTTTTTTCCTTTGTTACTTATAGATTTTACTTTTTTTAATATCTGGTTTATCTCGGCTTCCGTCGGCTCAAGGCCTGCTTCGGCGAGAACTTTCTTTAAACCCTGTCTTCCCGCGTGTTTACCGACTACAAATCTCCGCCTATGTCCGACGGTTTCTGGGTCCATCAAACCAGGTTCGAACGTACTATCGTCCTCCACCATCCCAGCAGCGTGAATGCCGCTTTCGTGCGAGAAGGCATTTCTCCCGACGATTGGTTTCGTAGGCGGCAACTGGATCCCGCTCAACCGCTCAACCAGTTTGGACGCCTTGAAGAGGGAATCCTTTTTTATTCCGGTCCTAACGCCGCTCAACCGCTCCAGGTTCATCACGGTTTCTTCAAGTGAGGCATTCCCCGCTCTTTCTCCGAGTCCGTTTATCGTGACCTGGACCTGATCCGCACCTCCCCTAACGCCAGCGATCGAGTTGGCTACCGCGAGCCCGTAATCATTATGGCAATGAACGCTAAGAGG
>CAZYPS010000048.1:11620-13363 GCA_964649445.1 uncultured Thermotogae bacterium
CGATCGAGTTGGCTACCGCGAGCCCGTAATCATTATGGCAATGAACGCTAAGAGGCGTACTAACTTCCTCCTCCACCTCTGAGACGATACTTTCTATCTGTCCGGGTAGAGCGATACCAACCGTATCGGGGATGTTTATCATATCGACTCCTGCTTCACCTACCGCCCGGCTGATCTCGGAAAGGTAATCTTTTTCGGTTCGGGAGGCGTCCATTGGACTAAATATACAGGTTTTTCCTGCTTCTTTGACAGTCGACACGATCTCGACGGACTGATTCAGGACTTCCTCGCGCGACATCTTCATCGATTTCTCCATCTGAATCTCCGAGGTCGAAGCAAAGACATGAACTATATCCACCCCGGAGTCGAACGCGGGTTTTAAGTCCCTTTCCTTTATCCTTGCTAGACCACAAACGGTCGTATCCACTGCCTGAACTATTTCCGCGACGGACTCCATCTCATCTTCGGAACTCGCCGGAAACCCCGCCTCAATAACGTCAACCTCGAGCCTGTCAAGCTCACGGGCAATTTCAAGTTTCTCCGCTAAAGTGAAACTCAGTCCAGGAGTCTGTTCACCGTCTCTTAAGGTGGTATCAAATATTTCTACCTTTCTTTCTTCCATTTCGTTTTCTCCTACCGGGTAATCATTTCCCTTAACTTCCTACCGACCTGTTCGATCTCGTGACTCTCGTCCATCTCCTGTAGCCTGTTAAACTGGGGTCGGTTTGCCTTGTTTTCAGTTACCCATTCCCGGGCAAACTCTCCCGATTTGATTTCCTCCAGTAACTCTTTCATCGCCTTCCTGCTTTCTTCGCCGATTACCCTCTTTCCCCGGGTAAGGTCGCCGTACTCCGCAGTGTCGCTAATGGACCTTCTCATTTCCGTCAGCCCACCTTCGTAAATAAGATCCACTATCAACTTCAACTCGTTCAGGACTTCGAAATAAGCAATCTCAGGCTGATAACCCTCTTCCGTTAGCGTCTCGAATCCGGCTTTGATCAACTCGGTAACTCCGCCACAAAGTACAGCTTGCTCTCCGAATAGATCCGTCTCCGTCTCCTCTTTGAACGTAGTTAAAATTACTCCGGCACGAGTCGCGCCAAGCGCGTGTGCGTATGAGAGTCCGATGTCCTTGGATTCCCCTGTGTAATCCTGGTATATCGCCAGAAGCGCGGGCACCCCTTCTCCTTCCTTGTAGACGCGCCTGACGAGGTTACCCGGACCTTTCGGGGCCACCATCACAACGTCCACGTAATCCGGCGGCTGTATTTGATTGAAGTGGATGTTGAATCCGTGAGAGAAAAACAGAGCATCGCCAGAATCCAGATGGGGCTCGATCTTATCCCGGTAGACTTCGGGTTGTACGTTATCAGGAATTAGGACCTGGACGATATCCCCGGCTTTCGCAGCTTCTTCTATACTTGCCACTTCTAGACCTTCGTCTTTCGCTTCCTCCCTCGACGAACTACCCTCTCTAAGTCCTACAACGACGTCTACACCACTATCCTTTAGGTTCTGAGCCTGACCCCTTCCCTGACTCCCGTAACCGATAACCGCTACTTTCTTGTCCGAAATATAGCTCTCTTCAGCATCGTCGGAGTAGTAAACTGTAGCTGACAAAGCATCCTCCTCGTAAATATTTTAAGACGTTTCGTTTTTCTTTTTCTCCGCCCTTTCCAGGACAACTCTACCCGTCCGGGCAATTTCCTCTATTCCAAACTCCTCAAGTAAATCCTCCAGGGC
>CAZYPS010000049.1:0-13019 GCA_964649445.1 uncultured Thermotogae bacterium
TCCAGTCCTGAAAGTTGATTTATTAAATAACTGAAGTTATTTAACCAGAACTTTCCGTGACATAAAATCCTTACCGAGGTAATCCAACCATGATAAACGAAAAGATAGAAAATCATAACTTAAAAGCTATCAAAAGACTCAACCAGAGGGGCGGGCGGATGCTCAGTGTCGTTGATCTCGTTGAAGACGGGACTCTCGACCGGAACTTGCTGGAGTTTTTGATTCGAAGAATCTGGTCAGGGGATTCCATCCTTGCCGCTGCTGGTCCATCCGGGACGGGCAAAACTACCCTAATGGGAGCCCTGCTAAATCTGATTCCACCTGGTATCAGAATTGTGACTGCCGAACATGCGGACCCCACGGGGCGGCAACAGAAAAGCTCTGCTTTGTACATGGCGCATGAAATAAACGATGCTCCTTATTTTGGTTATATCTGGGGTCACAACGCTCGGGAATTCCTGGAGGCTGCCAGGGAAAATCAGATAATGGCCACCCTGCATGCCGAGAGTATGGAAGAAGTCAGAAACAAGCTTACTCGGCGACCGGTAGGGCTAGACCCCGAAGACTTCAATAGGTTGGATATCATAGCTACAATGAAAAAGGTACGTCGAGGCAGGGAGACATTACGCCGGGTCGATAAAATATACGGTAATAGGGGAGGAGACTACAGAGAGTTATTCAGATGGCAACCAAAGGAGGACTACTACGAGGAGTTCCTACCACCTGATGCCCCTCAAACCAGCCGGACAGAATTAACCGAATTCGACTTAGATGGGTTCCTCAATCAACTACTTTCAAAAAAGCCCAGAAGGTTGATCGAAGTTCGCGAATTACTTCTTGAATTTGTTTCTTGACCGAATATTATCCGAAAGTCCCTGCAATCAAATAGGGATTGCCTTAAACTATGAACCACCAATTATGCCGAGGGAATAAAAACAATGAACTACATCGTTAAAGGGGACCAGGTCGGTTTTACTGAACCAAAAGAGGAATACGTTGAACTCTATAAGGATTGGATCAACGACCTGGAAGTATCCCAGTTTATCACTCATTTTGGCAATATATTAACCAGAGAAGCGGAAGAAGATTGGTACCGGGCGCAGGCGGATAGCGAGGAACCCACTTTTACCATCCATCACCTTCCAGACGATAAACCAATAGGAAATTGTGGGCTGCATAACATCAATCGAAAAAGCGGACATGCTGAAATGGGAATAATACTTGGAGAAAAAGATTACTGGAATAGAGGTCTGGGAACGGAAGCGGTACGACTAATTACCGATTTTGGCTTTACAGTACTTGACCTTCATGGTATCAGTCTTTCCGTAAAAAGTTACAATAAGAGGGCCCAGCGGGTATACGAAAAAGTTGGTTATCAAGTTGTCGGAAGAGTCCGAGATTTTTACCGGGTCGACGGGAATTACTACGACGAGATCATTATGGATCTCCTGCGCGAGGAGTTCTACGAATCGAACGAGCATCAACTCAGAGAACAGTACCTGTCCGGACTAGAATAGTAGCTAACTTCCTCAGTTAATTTAACCCAACCATTTGAGAACCCCCAGGCTTGAACTGGGGGTTCTCAAGCTAGCTATTGGTAAAATATTCAGTTCGACAGTTAGTTCTTTTGTTAACTAACTAACTCTTTTCAATCCGGAAAGAGCTTTTTGGAGCCTATTTAGGGCTTCTTCCAACCGATCATACGAATTGGCATAGCATACTCGAAGGTAGCCTTCACCGCTGGATCCGAAAGAAGTACCCGGTAAAAGCGCAACTCCAGCCTCGTCCAGAAGGTAATCGGCAAGCTCAGTTGAGGTCAGGTCGAAAGACTCCACTTTCGGAAAAGCGTAAAACGCTCCCCTGGGAGTCTTACAGGTCATTCCTTCAATATCATTTAACCCCTCGACGATTAGGTCTCGTTTTTCATTTAGTTTTTCCCGGTTTTTTCGAACACGGTCCTGAGGACCTTCCAAAGCTTCTATTCCAGCATACTGGGTAAATGTAGCTGTGCAACCGACGGAGTGGGTAAGCAAGTAGCCCAGCTTCGCCGTCAGCGGTTGAGGAGCCACGGCAAAACCCAGCCTCCAACCCGTCATGGAATAGGTTTTTGAAAAGCCATCTACCATTATCGTCCTTTCTCTCATGCCCTCATAACTCAAAATACTCCTGTGGACATAATCACCGTAAACCATCCGGGAATATACTTCGTCGGAAAGCACGAATAAGTCTTCTTCTCGGGCAAGGCTGGCTATTCTTTCCAGATTTTCATCAGTCATCAGGTTACCGACCGGATTTCCCGGTGAATTTATCAGTATATATTTGGTTTTTGGACTCACGGCACTTTCCAGCTTCTCAATATCGAGCTCGAACCCGTGGTTTTCCGTTATCGGAACCGGGATCGGCTCCCCTCCAGCAACCTCGATCATCGATTTGTAGGTGGGATAACCGGGATCAGGATAAATTACTTCGTCCCCCCCTTCGAGCAGAGCAAGCGTCGTGAAAAAAAGCAATGGTTTTGCTCCAGGTCCCACTACCACTTCATCAGGAATGACGCTAATATCTCTGGTCTCGGAAACGTGATCAGCTATCGCATTTCTAAACTGAGGTATTCCCTGTGATGGATTGTAATCCGTCTTGCCTTCCGAGAGTGCCCTAATACCAGCCAGAGTTATATTGGGAAAGGTCGGGTAATCGGGCTGACCTATTTCGAGGTGGACAACGTCCTTCCCCTCCGCCTCTAGTTCGGTCGCTTTAGAAAGTACTTCGTAAGCCCCCTCGGGCTCGAGGTTTGCGACGTCCTGGTTTATATCCGAGATAATATTAGAATCACTAAGAGTTTTAGTCATTCTTCGACCAACTCCATCATTTATTTTACCCCCTCATCCTCCAGATTCTCCGAAACGTAATTCTCTATTATGACTTTAACTTTTTCGCTTAACTCTCCTTCGTCAAAGGTGAACCGGCATCTTCCCATTTCTCTATCTGGGACCGACCAAAAAACAGCGTTCCCAGGTCTAACTTTTTCACGGCATCCGTACTAACGGGATAAATTTTGGGAAAATTCTCCAACCTAATCATTCTTTACCAGCATTGGATTGAGACCTATTTCCTTCTGTCTTATCGCCGTGAACCTCGGTAAACCGCTCTCTTAAATAGTCGAGATGGTCACTAACTTCCTTTTTAATCTTCTCGGCATCCCCAACCAGAAAAGCTCGAGCCAATCTCTCGTGCTCCCGGCAATCTCTTTCCGGCGGGATCAGGGCCTCCTTAGCTTTGGATACGATCAGCGGCAATAACAACTCCATAACCCGAATAGCCATAGAGTTGTGAGAAGCTCTGGCAAGTTCCACGTGAATTTGAGTAGTATAATTGATCAGTTCTTCCCCTCGCTCCTTAGCTTCCTGCATCTCTTTTACAGCAAGTTTTACTCTCTTGATGTTCTCATCAGTCGCTCTCTGTATGGCCAATACGCCAATCTGTTTTTCGAAGATTTCTCTCAACTCAACCATGTCGAAGAAATCCTCTTCCTCCAGCACTAAATCAAACAAGAGAGAATTATCTAAAGGAAGAGAGTAATTCTCTTTGACGTAATAACCTTTTCCCGCATGTGATTCCAGGACCCCGAGAGCAACTAACGCGTGCAGAGCCTCCCGAATTGAGGATCTACCTACGTCAAATCTCTCTCGAAGTTCTTTCTCCGAAGGTAACTTTTCACCCGGGCCAATCTCTCCTTCCCTTATATAGGAAGTAATCTCTTCTATTATCCGTTGGGTAACCGTTTTTTTACTGTTATCAAAGGAAACCGGGCTTCTTTCTTCCATCAGGACATCACTCTCCCGACATCCTGTCAAATCCTGTATGATATCATACCTGTTTGATAGGTTTGACAACAAGCATTATAGATCCTCTCGCACTAAGCTTCAAGGAACCGAAGTCCGTTTCTAAAAATACCGCCTAATTCAACCTTGAACTGGTTAACCAGGATTAAAGTTCGATTTTCCAAAAACAACGGAATTTAACTTAAAAAAATTTTCAAAAACCTTATTCTTTTGATTGGAGTCGGATTAACTATTGTTATCTCCAGTAGTAATATAGAATTAGGACTACTCAGAACAACTATGAAGACTGACATTCTGGTCTCAGCCAGTCAACAATTGAGGGAGGTAAAAAATGGAAGAAAAACTAGATTCATTGGATTTAAAACAAATTATCGGCTACTCCATTGAGTCAGAAAGTAAGTCAAAGGAGTTTTACGGCAAGTTTGTCGAATCCGGAAAGGGTCAGCTTGTGCCAGGAAGGTTTAAGAGCTTGATGGAGGACGAGCAGCTCCATAAAGAATCCCTGCTCGAGTTGCACGAAGAGATCTACGGCGACAGGAATTACATGGTACCTGAAGGCGAAAACCTCCCACCGCACGAGGATTTCGACAATCTGGAAAACGTGGAAAACCTTATCGACGCCCTTGAAAAAGCAATAACAAACGAGAACAACGCAATCAGGATTTACGAGTACCTGGCGGACGCTTATGAGGAGCACTCCGACCTGTTCGGCTATCTAGCTTCCATGGAGCACGGGCACTACGAATCGCTGAAACAGGAGAAGGAGCTTTACGAGCGGGGAGCCGAAAACCCAGAAGATGAGGGGTTATCCGAGGGCATATGGAAGAGACTCGGTTATGGGGGTACGTAATTTAATACTGCATCTCACTTAAAATCCCGGTATTTGTCGGGACAATTTCCGGGGAAACACCTACTTACACAGGTTAAAGTTTTATCCCGAACTGAGCCGCCGGGTATTTACCGAAATACCGGTTGTTTTTAAAAACTGATTGCTTAGTATTCTCTCGATTTATTTAAAAAAGGAGGGGGCTCTTTCCAATGCGGGACTACCTTACTCGGTTCCGTCAATTTAGCCCGTCGGCCCGGTTTCTCTTGATTGCTACAGTTTTTCTTGGGACCTCCGGCGGCATAAGGAGGGTAGCCCGAAACCTCTATCTCTTATCACTGGGGTTCAACGAGAGTTTTATTGGTCTCGTAGTAGGGGCTGGTACTTTTACCGGGTTACTTGTCGCATTGCCCAGCGGCCACTTCGGCGATCGGTTCGGCCCCAGGCGATCCCTTATAGGTGCCACTATCCTCGGTGCAATCGGTGTGGCGCTCCAGGGTGTTCCCTATAGGATCCCTATAGTTATCGGGGCTTCGCTAAACCGGATTACCTGGTCCACTTTTTTTATCGCCGGTCCGGCCCTGCTTACCCAGGAAAGCAGTACGAAGGAAAGAACCCACCTTTTCAGCGCTTTCAGTTCGACGAGGCGACTGGCTCTGATCCCCGGAGCTTTGCTAGGAGGATACCTGCCGGGCTTACTGGGAAGGCTGTTTCTGCTCGGAGGAGAAACTCCCTTTTCCTACAAAATGACGATATTTATCCAGGCATTCATCATGGCCATTGCTCTGATTCCGCTATTCCTCATTACCACTAAACCCGAAAAGGATATAGATACTTCCACTACCTCACAAACTTATGACCTGGAATTTTTGAAACAGGACCTTTCCAGGAAAATAATAATCCCCGCCCTTCTGATCGGTACGGGAGCCGGGATGATATTTCCTTTCCTAAACGTAATATTCGAACATTACGGAGCAAGTACGGAGACCATCGGCTGGATCTTCACCGTCCAATCGTTGTTAACAGGACTGGTGGTCCTGTACGCCCCCAAAATATCTAAGAAATGGGGTAAAGCAAAAGGGGTTGTTATAACTCGGCTGGCGTCGATTCCGTTCCTGCTGGTCGTGGGCTACGCAGGCCACGTACCCATAATGGCGGGAGCTTTAATGGTCCGAAGCAGCCTTATGAGGCTTGCGAGCCCGCTACGTAACAACCTTCTTATGAATATCGCCAAACCGGGCGAGCGCTCGAAGATAAACGGGCTACGACAGGTAGCTTCCAGGCTGGGCCGAACAGCTGCCGGACCGCTGGCAGGCTGGATCCTGTCTAACGTTTCGTATAGCCTGCCGTTTCTCCTTACTTCCGTACTGTACACGGTCGGCAGCAGCCTATTTTACTTAGGACTTCACCCTCTGGAGCTAAAGCAAAGAGAAAAGATGGAAAAAATATCTCCCGATCAAACCAGCTAAGTTTTTTTACTTAACACGCTTAACAGGACTCCCGTTGACCAATCCTTCTTCACCACTACTGTAAATAAAGGTTTGGTGGGTTTTACAGAATTTCCCACCGGTAGCCCAGAACATGTGACGCATCACGGGGATCAGGAGGCTGATCAGTAAGATTTTTCCGGAGTTCGACCATCTTTTCTCCTCCGACAAGTCGGCTGTGTTCTTCACGAAACTGAACCACCAGTTCGGTCACCTGTTCAGCTTCGGTCTTAGTGGCTTCTTTAATCTTTATTTCCATTACTGGCCCTCCTCTTGAACCCAACTGAGCTTTTCCGACCGCTTTTAGAATCCAAACCATATCTTAACCTTGATTTAAAAAGACACGTAAGATCTGTACAACTTATAATAACTATCTGGGTGCCTTTATCAACGCTATTCATTGGTTCCGAGTTACATCACCTTAGTCTTCTTTCCTCCTCCACGGCAATAACCATTCGATAAACCCGCTGGAGCTTAATTTGCTCGCCGGCTCGGTGGAAGATATACTGAATAGGAGATTTTTAGCAATATTCCTTTAGAGAGATCATTTCAACCTTCAACTATATCTGGCGAATTGAGTAGCCAAAATCGAGGGACATAATATGGACCTACTAATAAAGAATGCAAAGGTATATCCGCTGGATGGCAGCGAACCAGCAGAAGAGGCGATTGGCATAACAGGAGATAAAATAAGCCGGATTGGTAAATCCGAGAGACTTAGAGAATTTACCACGGACGAAACTACTATAATGGATGCTCGAGGGCGTACGGCGATTCCGGGATTTATCGACTCACACGTACATTTTCTCGATCTCGGAGTGAAGAAACTACTCTATCTGGATCTGGATGATGTTAGCTCCAGGAGCGAACTGTTAGACCGGGTAAAGGAATACGCTGATGAAAACTCCGACCGAACCTGGGTACTTGGGACCAACTGGGACGAAAGCAACTGGAAAGAGGATCAATCGTTTCCGACCAAACGAGAGCTGGACGAGGTAGTACCGAATCGTCCGGTAGCTCTCCAGAGAGTCGATTGCCACACTTACTGCGTCAACAGTGAAGCCCTGAAATTAATTGATTTAGATCCATCCACTCCGGGAATCAGTAGGTCTTCAGGAGAATTCACGGGCTGTCTTTCCGAAGACGCGGCTATGGCTGTCAGCGACGAGATTGCTCCCTCGCGCAGTGACTTTGTCCAGGGATTAAAAGAAGCCCAAAAAGTAGCCCACTCTCTGGGCGTAACGGGAGTTCATCAGATGGTAATTGCCGACGGGAACTTTAGGAATTACTTTCACGCATTCCATAGCCTGCTACTGAAGGAGAAGCTAAAACTGCGCTGTAGATTATATTTCACTCAAAATTACCTCGAAAATTTTCTGAACCTGGGAATTGGGACAGGATTTGGAGACGATAAATTAAAAATCGGCGGATTAAAGATATTTACCGATGGCTCCATCGGATCTCAAACCGCCTGGATATCAAACGGGTACAGTGAAAATCCTGAGAACACCGGCATTTCGATGATCGAATCGACCGACCTCCGGGAGTTGATCTCAAGGGCGCATCGGAACGACTTACAGGTCGCAATTCACGCAATCGGAGACCGGGCACTCCAACAAACAATAGACTCTCTGGAAGAAGTTCTGAAGTCATGCGACCCTGTTGATTACGTGCCTCCCCATCGGATAGAGCACTGCGAGATGGCTACTGACGAGCAAATCGAAAAGATGGCCGAGCTGGACCTGATTGCATCCATGCAACCCAACTTTACTGGCAAGTGGGGATTACCGGAAGGAATGTACGAGAAACGTTTCAGTAGAGACAGGTTGCCGGAACTAAACAGGTTGGATCGGTTCCTCGACCGGGGAGTAAAGCTATCCTTTGGCTCGGACGGCATGCCGTTCGATCCTCTCTACGGTCTCCACTGGGCGGTAAATTCACCTTTCGAATCCCAGACCCTCTCACCTCGAGAAGCGTTAAAAGCTTACACTAGTGGCGCCGCACTTGCAGGTGGATTGGAGGAAAAGGTTGGATCTCTGGAAATAGGAAAGTACGCCGATATCGTTTTGCTGGACGGAGATCCCATCCAGGATCCCGAATCGATAGAGGATCTGACCGTTGAAACAACTATTGTCAGCGGCGACATAGCGTTCAGGCGGGACGAGGAAGAGGCGGATTAACGTCGTATTAAAAATTTTGGGCTGACAACTATAAGAAACAATGGGGGGAGACCTACAGGACTCAGAGACTACCTCTTTCGAACCCAAGCGGATTCGTGTCTTCAAAACTGAAGTAAAGCGGCTAACATTAAATTGGACTATTTGTTGATTTCTTAACTATCATTTTATTTCCAGGAGGTGCGCCATGAATTCAAACGAAGAGAAAAAGCGAGAAAAGCTGAAAGCACTGGTGGAACACGGCGTAGAACACAACGAGGAACATCGCAAAGAAACCGAGGAGTGGGCTAAAACAGCAAAAGATCTCGAAAAACAGGAAGTCCACGACCTCCTGATGGAAACGTCCAAAACGCTGAAAGAGGCGGTCTCGACCCTTTCCGAAGCGCTGGAAAAACTGGAGGAAGAATAAAATGTGCCTTTCAAAAGCTTATCTGGAAACCGAAGACGAATCCGAACCAATACTGGACGACATCGCATCGGTCGAGGTGAACGAAGACCAATTGGTCTTTACCACCTTGCTGGGCGAAAAGAAGGAAGTTCCTGGCGAACTGGATCGAATCGACTTTCAGAAAAACGAATTATACATAAAAGGGAACTCTAAAAGTTCCGATTAATTATTGCCACATAATTCCATAACCTGCGGGGGTTTGACCGTTAACCCTGGTCTGATCTTTGAATTAACCGCTAATACACTTGGTGTTTTAATATGGATATAATTCTCGCTTCCAGGTCAAAATTTCGAAAGCAAGCGCTTGACCTGCTGGACCTCGAATACGAAGTAATCCCCAGCGATATAGACGAAAATTCCATCAGTCACAGCAACCCGGAGATCTTGGTTAGAAAACTTGCAGAGGCAAAGGCGACGGACGTCGGGGAAAACCTGGATGGCGCCAAAGCGGTAATAGCGGGGGACCTCTTCCTCCTGTTCCAGGGTCATATTTACGAGAAGCCGGGGTCCGAGGAAGAAGCTAAGAATATGTTGAAGGCTTTCTCGGGGGAAGAACTGGAAATCATCTCGGGCGTATCTCTGTTTGTTACCCACACTGAGGAGTTGGACTCCGCGCTGGGTCGAACCAGAATAACTTTTCGTGAGCTCAGCCGGAGCGAAATAGAAAAGTACGTCTCGGACTACCCGGTCCTAGAACTTGCCGGCGCGTTCGAAAAAGAAGGTGTGCTGAAGTTCTCGACCGAAGTCCATGGAGATCTATCCTTTATGACCGGCATGCCATTAAATAAGCTAATTCAGTTGCTGCAGAAGAACGGGTTTTATCCTGACAGATGACGTCAATTCAATTCTTTCGCCATGAAGTAATCCGAGCCCGATACTTAGTAATTTCAATTAAGTATAAATGGCTTGAAAACAAGCAAGTCAATCGGTGAAAATCAGCTACTGGAGAATAAAATCATTGAAATCATTTAACTCAGGGGGAAAATGAAAGTTGATACTCTACTAATAAAACCAACCGGCCCGGACTGCAACCTCGCCTGCGATTACTGCTTCTACCTGGATAAGGAGAAGCTGTATCCGGGTAAGTCCAGAATGGACCTCTCCACTGCAGAAGAGATGATTTTCCAGGTTATGGAAAGTGGAAATCCGGTCACCTTTTCCTGGCAGGGAGGGGAGCCGACTCTTATGGGGCTGGATTTCTTCAGGGAAGTAATAGAATTACAGAAAAAGCACGGCTCTGGCGGACAACAAGTAACCAACACCATCCAGACCAACGGAACTCTTTTAAACAAAGAGTGGGCAGAGTTTTTCTCCCGTTACAACTTCCTGGTCGGGCTCAGCCTGGATGGGCCTCGGGACCTGCACAACAATTATAGGGCCTACCCGGATGGACGGGGAAGCTTCGATGAGGTAAAGAAAGCAGCAGAGCTACTACAGCAACAGGAGGTCCCGTTCAACCTACTGACGGTCCTGAATAGCAGGACGGTTAACCAACCGAAACGGATAGTAAACTTCTTCCTCCACCAGGACTATAACCATCTTCAATTCATTCCGGCTATAGAAACAGTAAAGACCGAAGACCGTGAAAAACTAGCCCCCTTTAGCCCGGAACCAAAGGAGGTCGGGAAGTTTTTGGACGTGGTCTTCAAAAAGTGGTTGGAGGAGTTTCCCCCCAGGTTTAGCGTCCGTTACTTCGAATCCCTGGTTAACGTCAGTACAGGCAGGGATCCGGGCTCTTGCAGGATCGATGCCAGTTGTGCCTCCTACCTGGTGGTAGAACACAACGGTGACGTCTACCCCTGTGATTTCTACGTTGAAGAAAAACGGAAGCTGGGTAACTTAAAGGAAACACCTATTCGAGAAATAGAAAGCGGAGAAAGGTTTACTAGTTTTGCGGAGGGTAAAATGAAACTCACCAAGGAATGTAAAGACTGTGACTACTTACCCTACTGCTATGGGGGCTGTCAGCGCTATCGGGGACTACCGAGTGGCCCGGAAGGCAAGTCCTACCTCTGCGAAGCCTACCGGTACTTCCTTTCTCGCAACCTGAAGGAAATCAAAGAGATGGCCTCGCGGGTGAAAAACAGTAGAAATAGTATTCAATGAACCTAACACGAAGTTTAGTTTTACCCAAAAATCCCCACTCTGGAACACTCGAGAAAGAAGAGGGATTTGGTAGTGCTCGCAAGGAGAGAGCGATGGGGTGGTGGAGGGGACCGGATTCGAACCGGTAACCTCCTGAGTGGATATCACCTCCGTTCAGCTTCACCCTGTAGCCTCCCGCCGTTATTTGGCCCAGGTTTTCGCTCTGCATGAAAGTGGCCAGGTCCGCCTCCAACCCAGGCAACTCTTCCTTAAGCCTCCGCCTGTAAGCGATTGACCTTGCCAGTCTCTCCAAAGTATTTGTGGTCATCCTTCCACCTCCCTTTCAGCTGGCAGTCTGTCAAAGATCAATTTTAGGATTGATTTTTGTTGGTCGGGCCGAAAGGTTTGAAGATTTGTTGTTAGGGAATTGGAAAGCTGTTAACTTATTGATATGAAACTTAAAGCAATACTTATCTCCATACTTATTGTTACGTTAACTGTCGTTACATGCACCGCTACTTCCTATGAACTCTACGTTACCAACCAGGGGACCTACGTCAAAGAGAAGGGCCACGCTTTGGAACAATCCGCCTTCCACCTCAACGCCTTTTACGTGAAGTCAGAGCGTATGCTCTACCACCTGGAAAGGCAGGGGTGGCAGTTCCCTAATGATACTGATACCTCACAAAAACTGGAGCGGAGGTTGTCCATCACTGCGCAGGATCTGATGATCGAAAGGGTCAAGATAAGGGATGTTGACAAGTGCTCCTACACTCTCCACTCGCTTGAGACACTATACTCGGGCAAGGAAAGAATGAAGGGGTGGGTTAAAAGCCAATCCATAGCGACATACCACCCGAATTATAAAGGTGAAGTTAAGAAGTTATTCAACCACGCGGAAATACATCCGACATACCTGGGCGGTACGCTGGTGAGTGTTCTCCGAGTTTACGATAAATATACTGGTGGAGCACATGGGGTAAATAATTACGAATTCCATACCTACACCCTCGCGGGGGAAGAACTGAAGGTTAAAAACCTGTTCGAGGATTGGGAACGTGTTAAAGATAGTTTGAAATTTAGCTTGCTGGAGGAATGGGTTATGAGGAAGAAGGAGTTTGCCGAGGAAATGCATAGGGAAGGTAAGGAAAACTTAGAAATGCGGCTCCTTGAAGTGACTGATATGGGCGCCGAGCTCGTGGAAGTTTTGGAAAGCGAGCTGGCCAATAAAGGCTTTATTTTCACACTCTCCGAGCGGGGCATCAAGTTCAACCTTTACTTTTCTCGTTACACGCTGGGGGCCAATCCGTTGGGGGGCAGCTGGATCTCCGCTCCCGTTAATGAAATGCCGGAAATAGTTAAAGGTGAATTAAGGAGCTGGTTGCCCGAAAATCAGTTAGCCCAACCATTACCCGAAGGCTTGAAATACCTCAGCCAAAAAACGCAGCTCAAGGGTTTATTTCCAAAGCCCGAAAGTTTCGACGAAGAGTTCGTGGTAAGGTTTCAAAGCCTGGAGGACAATTTGGGCTGTCTGGGAAAACTTTGGGGTATTATACCTGAAAGCGGTGGAAAATAAGCTCTAGGTAAAACTCCTTTCCCTGAACCACTCGGGTGTTATTGGGTTGTACAAATCATCCTCGTCTAACAAATGATCCTGATTCATAATAATATCACCTCTGGTAGAAAATGGAAGAGAGAGGGTTTTTAAGGCTAAGAAAGGGGAAAGTTCGGATGAGATGTGCCAAGATCCCTAAGTTAGTTTTTTAAAGATGAGAAATACAATTTAATATATGGGAAGAATAATGGAGGTTGTAGCCTTAATTGGCCTAATTATTGTGGTAATTGGAATAATGCCGATGATAATTACCATATCTATTGGTAATACCTCAACTGAAGCTTTTAATCAGGCTATGCAAGCAGGAATTCCTTTTTTCATAGCAGGCTTGGGTATAATTGCTGTTGCTTCAGCGTTTATAGAAAGGTGATTGTTCTATCAATCCCTTTGAAAACTTCCTCTCGCTAATCATAACATTCTCAACTTTAGGACTGGGTTACTCAGCTATATATTTGGGTTATTGGATTGCAAATCAATTGAAATATTTCAAACAGCAAGTCAGCGGAACAGATAAGATGATGCAAAGCTTTGTTGTAGGAGGG
>CAZYPS010000050.1:0-13002 GCA_964649445.1 uncultured Thermotogae bacterium
GCAATTGAACTCGCTCAATGGGGTAACGAGGACGCAGACAATGCCCAGTACACAGTGCAACCTCTGGACGATGAAGAGGGGTTAACGGAACGACTTTCCAGCTTCAATTACCCTGACTCCGCTCTAACCCAAACACACAAATTAATCTGGAGACCTGAAAGAGTAGATTACGCAAGCCAGAGGTATCACGAACGGTTTTCCGAGGATCCAAATTCGCAAATACAAAAATGGTTTTATTTAGAGAGAGAAGAACCAATTCCAAAAATACCTAAAGAGTACAGCGGAGACGAAGGACACCTAAAGGTCCATATAAATCTATGGTTGCAGGACGGAACACCTCCATCGGATCAGGAAGAGGTAGAGGTAGTGATAGAACGATTTGAGTTTTACCCAGTTGACGCGTAATCAAACCGCAGAGACTACCTAAGTTGCTAAAATGGGAAAAAGCCGTGGATGGGCAATCGGATAAACCCGATATCTTTTTAGCCAAGCTAGCTACAAGCTTCCTGTGTTAAAAAAATCGGCCGACAACAGGTTACCTGAGGCCAATATATAACCCGATGTTCCGCTTCGGGCGGATAATTTTCCCAGGGAGATAATTAACCGACGATTCCGATATGACAGACTGGATTAAATCGAATTTATTTACTAGTAATAACTTCTCCGAATAAAAGTCCGTTACTTTGGTAACTAAAACTATTCTTTTCAGGGCACTGATAACGACAACTGTCGGTTAAAAGTTTTCCTCCCCGAAAACCCGGAAAAAACGAACTTGCAATCTTCAGTTTTAATCATCAACTGGACCTTTATAGCAAGGAGCAGCTTAATGGCACCCGGAAACGTGGATGAATTTCTTACCGCAAGCGGGATTTCAGAAATAACCGGAAAGAAGGAAAGATAGCCTCTTTGGCCGGGGACGAATGCGAAAGTTTGTAAACAAATAGAAATCACGGTGGCGAAGTAATGCATCGGGCGTAATGTCCCGGACTGTGGGCGAGGACAGCGCAATCCAACCTTTCCCTTACTGTTAAGTCTTCCCGCGACTTTTTGAAATAATTATAACAATATTTATCATTATCCTGGAGAAAGGTCTTTAACTTATCAATTTGAGCGGGATAAGTTCAGTGAATTCACCAAACTTGCCGAGTAAGCCCTGGGGGGAATAGGCTGAACAGCTCTTTCCTTGAGATACCCAGCAGTCAATTCGGAACTGGCTTTGTGTTTGTAGCGAACTCAAATGCGCAGGACGAATTGACTGATGGGTGCTGGGTCCTCTGTCGGTAAAGAAAAACATTTCTAACCTTACGGGTACGGGTTTTTGGGTACAAGTCCCGTACCTTGGTGCGGGGTAATTGACTCAGCTCAACCGTTTTTCAATCGATCGTTCGTCTAACTAACCTTCTTTCTGCTAGTGTAAAATCAGGCACAAAAGGGTAGAGGAGCTGATAATATGTTTTCGAGGTATCCGAAATCAAAAACTACTCTGTTGGTGGCCGTTGTGGTAATTGGGATAGCCCTAATTGCAACGAGCCAAACTTCAACGGCCGTTACCGCAAGAGTCAGGGTAAGCAACACATCCTGTAAAGGTCCCGTCGGGGTCTCGAGATTCACGTTTCAGCGAGGTGGTTTCCCTATAGGCATAAAGGCGCTCTCACCGCCTCGCTCGGTCGAGTTAGACCAAACCAGAACCTTCACTTTCGAACTCAATAACAGACCTACCAGTGTCAACGTAAGAGGTATCGATGACAGAGAACAGGAATTTACCGTTCAAGTAGAAATGGGTGAAAGAGAGGACTATCGCTGCGGTCAGATCACCGCTATCTCCGAAGGTGAGGAACAACCACCCGAGGAAGACGAGCAGCCCCCACCTCAGCAGGGGCGTGCTCGACTCCCTTCAAGTCTCCAGGGAATTTCACCTGGATCCAGCCCGCAGGACGTACTTAATCAGTTAAGGAGAAGTGGAGCGGACCTGGAAGTTCAGGGTAGCAGAAACAGACCAAAACTGGGCAATGTGGCTGACCCCATGATGATAGGTTCCCTTGGCAACGGATTCGCCGCCACGGCGTACTGGGTCAACGGCCCGGGACAGTTAAGAGCGGTCGTAACCTGGGACCGACCTACTACCTCCATGGTCCTTCTGGTGGTCAGCTCTACAAATAATTTCTGTGCCTCCGTTCCACCTACCGGGGGAGGAATCGAAGTTTCCTGTGACGCCCCCGCTTCTACTGAACCTTTAACAACTATTGGCAACGCTCCCGTGCCGGGCAACACTTTTCTGGTGGTAGCCGTCAAACTGAGCGGTCCCGCGCAACATTACGTGCTAAGTTTAAGCGGCTAAAAATCTTTCACAGATACATAACATAAAGTAAGGGGTTCGATCCCCAGAACCCCTTACTTTTTCCCTTAGAGACTAAACACTTCCTATTTTGACCACGAACCTGACATTTCCGCATTTTAAGTCTGATATTTTGGTTAGAAGAGAACTTCTACTCATATTTCGTCCCTTAACTGGTCCAGGAGGAATGTAAAGTCTCCTATTTCGAATCCATTTTTAAAATATATTTATTTGCAATACAAGCTTTCAATTGGTAATCTAAAAATTAGATGCTTTTACTCAAATTTCTGTGGACTTACAGGGAGGTAGGAAATGAAAAAAATTTTAGCTTTTCAAACCGTTTGTGTTTGTGCAGTACTTTTCGTCCTAATTTCACCCCTTACGAGTCCGGTTATTGCCCAAGAAGATCCTGTATTTGTACTTGAAGGGATGGGCAGCGATATGATCCTGGGGCAAAGAGCGAAATCCGACTGGGGGCATTTCTGGTCAGGACCAGCCGTCTCTGCGATCAACTTCGGCTATCTCGCCGAAAATGGTTATCCAAATCTTGCCTCCGACCACAACGGAAGTGGGACGATTGAGGCCAGCGATCTCGAGCCCCTTTCCGATAGGTTGGGCAGAGAATACATGAATACAGTTCCGGAAGAAGGTACTACCGACCCTGAACTGCTTCGGGGGGTCGCCAGGTACATCAACGAGAATTATCCCGAAGAATTTGAGCTCAAGGTTTTCGAGGACGAGTTTCGAGAAGAATATCAGCAGATTATTGGAGAGCCATTACCGGAAAAGATTTTTGATGTGCCCATAAGGGTATTTACCGACCCGGAGTTTGACTCCTACGAAGGGGAACTCCGGTCCGGCGAAATGGTCTGGGTTGGGGTACCTCAGGAAAATTCTTCTCTCAACCATTATCTTGCCGGCCGATCGCTTGATACTCGAGAGACGTTAGAAGGCAATTTTCCGGTCGATTTCGGCGATCCCCGGGAAAGATCCTTCCAGCCGGGAATGGGTCAAATAATTGAAACCGTTATGAGTGAAGTCGGTAATCTCGAATACGGGGACCAGCTTCGCCCGGTAGATATAATGATCTCCTTATCTCCGCTGGAAAGGCAAGCGGAGGGCGAGGCCTCCGACGGACCCGACTTAGTATGCAGTTTCGATTGCGAGAAGAAGACGGAAGAAGTCTGTCAGGAATACGAAACGGAAGAAACTGAATGTGAGGAAGTTTGTGTTGACTGGGGTCAATTTGGAGAAATTTGCAGAAAATACGAAACCGTTTGCGAAGAAGAAGATAGGGTCTGTGTCGAATTCGAGACGTTCGAACTCCTGGAGTGCTCCACCAGAGTTAAGAATGTCGGCGAGGAAGAGTCCGGCATGACAGGTGGTAAAATAGAAGCAGGTGACAAGGAGAACCACTTCATCAACACCCCGTTGGCTCCCGGCGAAGAACAGCATGCCGGGGAATGGTTACTGGGCCTGGAGAAATTTGATCCGGAGGACTTAACATGTCAGGTTGATATCGACGACAACGTAGAGGAGACAAACGAAGAAAACAACCAATCGACGGCAGCGGAATAGTACTTAGCAAAGGTTCTGCCAGCCAACAAGCAACTGATGTGACTGCTCGCTAATAGACATCATAATGGGTAAGCGCAAGAAATTCTAAATGTCCGGAGCCTCATAGAGGACACATAGTAGTGTGTTCTATGAGGTTCTTTTCTCTTCGAGTATAACCGACCATTTGGGTAATTTTCACTAATATTCTTCCTGCTTATTCGAATTAAAAAATTTCAAAGGAAGTTTAGAAACTAAAAACCCGGCGAGCCCACCACTCGCCGGGTTTACAAGGAGGCAATATGATGTATTACCCGTACAAGATAATAATCTCTTAACCACCTGCAGTAATGGGGGCTAGCCAGGCAGACAATTTCTACCTGGCCAGCCGACAACTCTGCTAGATCCGCAGGTAGTGTAGTCTGTATTTAAAGCTGTAAATAGCTTTTTTCAAATAACCCATAACACTATAATCCACGAAGTACATTCCCTATTCATGAAACCTTAGTAACCTTGTGACTGACTTTTGTCAGTTTTATCACTCGGAAATCCAGTTAGGGTTTTTCAGGTGAAGTTTTGGCTAGCACGAATCGGAAGTGAAGCGATATTCAAAGCTAAAATTTCGATCCTGATTGCACCCTCGTATTTTCAATTTGCACCCACAATACCCTCTATTGCTTGTCCGTCGCAATACTTCCACATAACCCAGCAGCAATTATATTTTTCCTGGAATTAGGAAAGTGTCTTTTGTTTAGCCCCTTATTGCCGGCACAAATTTACGATTAATAACGTTTTTTTGAGTAAACGGGAAACTGAGCAATAATATTAGTTTGAACCAAAATTAAATTTTATCCCCCGATTGCCGTAATCTAAGCTCAAGCCCCTTTGAACTGCCCCTTACATTGGTATTACGGATCATTTCTATCTTATACCATTCTCAGAGGTCGTAAAGGTAAGGGGTTAGCTAAAGAGATGAAGTTTGTCTGTCTATTTTTCCGTGGAACCTTCCACAAAAAAATTAATTCTGGCAAAGAGGCAATCAGGTCATAAATTTTTACAGGGCACAAGCACCGATAAGCAGTAGTTTGAACCATTGATTTCTAACTTTATTTTAGTATATTTGAATTATAGTTGTATATATACTACATTATTCCATAAACAGCTGGGGTGTAGATACTCCAGCTTTTATTGTATGCAAATCAAGCCGAGAAAATCTCGAGGTACGGAACCTGTAGAAGCTAATTGGATTTAACATACTTTGATCTTTTTAAAAAGCAGAACCCTCGCCCTCGACTAGACATAAAATAACCGATTAACTTCAGACAAAACTCTGGGGGTTCTCACTCAATTTTGGTAATTGAGAAGTGATATCATGCTTGGTTTATTGCTACTGGTTGGACTTTACGTGGGCTGGAATATTGGGGCGAACGATACAGCCAACTGCATGGGAATACCGGTAGGGTCCGGCTTAATCACTTACCGGAAAATGGTCTATCTGGTGGCAATATTTGTCGTCCTGGGTGCTTTACTCCAGAGCCACCAGGTGATGGAAACTATCGGGAAAGATGTAGCCAGTAGTCCTCTCAGTATGGAAGCCGTTTTCATTGCAATGCTTTCCGCCGGGGTTTTCGTCACCGCAGCAACCTTCTTCAAAATACCCGTCTCCACCTCACAGGCGATAGTGGGCGGCGTTATAGGGGCTGCACTTGGAATGGGGAGCGAAGTTAATATGGGACAAATAGTCACTATAGTAGAAGTCTGGGTGTTAAATCCACCAATGACAGCCCTGATCAGTTTCTTCCTCTACCATATCCTGGCGTTTTTCCTGAAACGGGTCAAACTGGTATTTTTATGGGATAGGGTATTGAGCTACCTTGTTATAGCCTCCGGGGGATACGTGGCGTTTTCTCTGGGTGCCAACACAGTGGGGACCTCCGTAGGACCTCTAGCAGCCCTCGGTATTGACAAAACCTGGCTGGCGCTGCTCGCTGGAGCCGCCGTCTCAGCGGGAACACTTACTTACGGGAAGAAGGTTACGGAGACAGTAGGTAAAGGAATAACCAGTCTGGACCCTCTTTCAGCCGTAGCTGCCCAGCTATCCGCCGCAGGTGCCGTCAACTTCTTTGCCAGTATCGGCATTCCCGTATCGACGTCACAGGCAATCGTCGGGGCTGTTATAGGTGTAGGATTAGTTAAGGGAGCAAAAACAGTCAGTTTGAGGAAGATAACGAAAATAGTGGTTGGCTGGGTCGCTTCTCCGACAGCCGCAGCGCTTTTTGCATTCGGACTTTACAAGAGTTTTGAACTCATTGGCTTTTTTTGACACCTGAATTCTCTGCTCATCCACCAAATGTGACCGGGGCCCTAGCTAACCAAAACATTTAAATATAACTTTTACCGGTATCCCTGGGGCAAAATTAAAGTTGGGGGCGGTAGTATCTTCGGCAATTCTCCCGCAAAGTCGAGAAATCGAGGGTCTTAGATACTCTGACTGGTTCCTCTGAATTTAAAAACCCCTCAAAACCTCAGCCAAAACTTCCTAGAATTTGGCGAAAACATTGAAGGCTGGATTTCGGGAGACAGAGGTTTGAGATGTTCGTAGAGAAGTCAGCATACATAGCTAGCGCATTTTTCCAGTGGTGGCTGACCTCCGACCAAATTCTATTCCGCCGCTTCCTTAACCGAGAAGCAATGATCCTTTCTCTGGCCGTTGCCCTGGGAATCAACCTCTGGGGCTTATTCGTACTCTACTTACCGATAAATTACCTCATACCGAAAAAGAAAATAAAACGTTTTAGGGCTTACCTTCGATTAAAATTCCCCTGGCTTAAACGGCATCTGCGCAGACTAAATGACTTTACGGATAACTCCGAAAAAAGTTCTTTGGATATTTGGAAATCCAAGGATAAGCGAGGGAAGCTAATTTCTAACCTAATCGATAAGTACGGATACGATTATCTGACGATATTCGGGCTGTCGTTTTTTCCCGTACCCTTCCTGGGCACTCTGATGACGGGTGCAGCGATATTTGCAGTCGAGGCCCTGGAAATTAAATTCGGCCTCCTGGCGATTGTACTGGCAAAAATCGCCAAGGTTTTTTCTCTGGCTTCCATCGCTTACTTCGCTTATTTCTTATAGAACCGAGAACCCCGCCCAAAAAGTACTTTTGGCTCCTGTAAAGAAGTTCCGGCAATCGGACTCCAGGGATAACTAGTTAGAAGTTTCTCCCGTTTGTAATTAACCACTCCGGAAGCCTCGACAGTCTGCTGTCTCAGTTTCGGGAGTTGAGTACCGATTTCCGAGTCGATAAAAATAGAGACCCTGATCGAACGACCCTAGTCAAAACGTAATACTCCGTGTCCCCAAAGTTTTCAGGCCGACACTCTGATTAGAATTCCCCACCCTTTTTAGTTTGCGTGAACTTTTTCAGATGACCACTTCTCAAACTGCAGTCTCCTGAGAGTAGGTTTTACGGACCTGTTCTCCTATTGCTTCCTCAAGTTCTTCCCGGGTAATCAACCCCTGATCCAGCAGAATTTCTCCGATGAGTTTATCCTCCTTTGATTCCGCCTGTTCGGTCAATGCTTTCCCTAACTTTTCTTCAGATACCAGCTTCTTCTCCAGCAGGATTCGACCTAGCTTCTTCTGGTGAGCCCTATTTTTAAGTTTGCTCTTTAGCTCCCCGATCTTTCTCGAGTACTGTTTTCGTACACTCATCGGGATACCCATCTCGTCCTTTCGTTCATATTCAGCCTTGAGTCTTTCAAACTTAATTTCCGGCTGCATTATTTTGCCCCCTCCCTTTGCAGGGAAAATAAATCCGAAAATACCCACCTCGTCAATCTTCTTTCGCTCTCCGTTCCTCACCTGTCCGACTTTGAATCGCTAGAGCGCTGTCCAGGATAATCTTTGCGGATGTAATCATTATTTAGAAGAATCCGGCCCGTCTTTTCCTCAGATAGATTTTCTCTCCGAACTTCCAGCTCTTCCTAATTTTAACCCGAAACAACCCCATCCAGATCATTCAGTAACTCACCAATCCTCTGTTCGGCCTCAATTAGAACTCAATGGCGAGGAAAGAATTACAACACTCTCGGTTTTTCTTTCCCGTTCTGCCTTTTGTTCAACCTTCTCCCCGAGGAATTGTTCTTATTTCCGACAGTAAATAGTCGACTGCAAAAGTTACCCACCTTCACCTAACCAGGAAAGAAACCCTCCAGGCAGGAGAAAGCGCAAAAACTCACCACCCCTTTCGTTTTCGAAACCAAGTTGCAATCCCGAGGCCCGAAAACAAGTCTTTTTAGAGATAAACAGGAGTGTTAAGAAAAAATAAAACGAGAGAACGAGTATTGAATTAACCAAGACTACCTCCATCAAAATTTAAGGGCAGCCCTGGCAGCTCGGCGGTCCACTTCAGGACCCGAAGCTTTGCGAGCCTCCCTTACGGAGAGGTGTGCTTTTTGCAGGGAGCACGCTTACCTTTTTGTGTTAAAAATTAAAGTGAAACCCAATACGCGAGATTTAACATAACATAAATTAATTTTTTTGTCAAGTTTACAATTTGTTTACAATTTAGCATGCATTACAATAAATTCTATTTCTAAGCACATAAAACTGAATAATAGAACATCGATCTATTACCTCACAGGAAACCTTCCTCGATTTTCAGACCTTCCCCCTCCAGCATAACCCCCTCGAGAGCAGTTCCACCAATCGAGAGAGTCAATTTCCCCGCCCTTCCGGGCGGGCGTGGGAGCTCGCCCTGTCTGTGCTGGAATGGATCAAGAACTGAACTTTCAAACGGGAGCGGTTCGTTCAAGAGCCTGCTGATAATGGAAATGGTTTTCGGTCAAACCGTGAAAGGTTTAAATATAAGAAAGGTTAACGAATATTCAATCGTTATAACGCCCTTATAAAGCCTGTTTTTCAAAAATTTATTTTTGCTTCTCGATACCCTAAATAAAAAAATCTAACTTTAACACACCATTAGATGCATAGGTAAAATGCCTGATAAAAAACCAAACGAAGAGAAATGTCTAAAACCTATCTTTCTAGGTATAATATAAAGTAGAAGCTAAGGTAAAAGAACACGAAAGTTCATTGAAAGGTCAACTTCTCTCGGAGGTGCCAAAAAGGTCCCGAGAAGGGTAATCCTGCCGAAAGGCAGGTACACAAAGTCACGGGCCCCAACCTCACAGTAGAGGCGGGCAGCCGGTCTGCCGAAGGACGTGAAAAAATTAGCAACCACCATATTGGTCTCTGTAATGGTTCTTGCAACTGTGACGTCGCTAGGTTTTGCCGTCAGTGATTCTGCGACAGTGACCATTAACTTTTCGGTTAACGCTCAGCAATCTCTCAAGATAAAATCAAACCCTGGTTCCGGAAACTCGGATACCGTAGAAAGCACCTTCCACATTCCCGCTCCAAGCAACAAAGATCTTGAAAATGGCCATACAATTACTAGAGAAGACGTGATTACACTTGTAGCAACCAGCAACGTCGATTTCGAACTTAACGTAAGTTCCAAGAACTCCTCACTCGGTATGGGAAAAGATGGCTACAGGATGTACGTACGCGGCCAGGGAGAATTCAAGCCGGTAAGTACAAATCCAGTTACCATAGCAGACGGCGAACCCGGGGAGCACGAGTTCTCTGTAGATCACAGAGTAAAATACGATGAAAACTACGAACCCGGGAGTCACGAGGAAAAATTAGTTTTCAACATTTCCTCCGCTTAATTATCTTTTGATCGACAACCTTCCTCGTATAATTCAAAATCCTTTCTACCAGAGACTGTATAAACCGAAAAGGCTCCTATATCTCATACTTGGAACTCTAAATAGTTCCGCTACAAAAACTTAAGTGCTCCCGATAGTCAGGGTTTTCCAATCCCGACGTAGACGGAGGTCGAAGTGTTTATAAATTACCTTCGTAATATTTACGCAAGCACCACCGAAGAGCAGATACAAACATTCCTACCAAGGTTGAAGGAAGGTCAAAAAGCCCCGCCTATCGGGTTGAGAGGATATTTCAACGGAGCTCCAGCGGGAAAGATATAACATCTCGAGAAGAGAGATAGGTTTTTGGGAAGAGTTTGCCGAAATTATTCTGAACCTCTGAAGCATTCCATCAAAACCCTCAGGGGATAGAAGGAACGACCCTTTCCTTTTAAGAAAAATGTATTTGAAGAAGTGGATAAAAGGGTTTTTAGAAAGCTGTAAAAAGAAGTGAGGGCGAGAGTTCCCACAATTTCTAATAGGACAAGTTCAATCCACCGAATCCAGGTCAACCGCTCTCCTGGCTTCCTCTAATCCCCTGACTACCCGTTCCTTCTCCAGCTCCCTGGACTCCACGTCGTCCAGCCTATCAAGCCAGGAATCGATCTCGTTCTTTACGAGGTCAAGTTCTTCTAAGGCCGATTGGTGGTTGCCCTGAGACTCCAGCTTGAGCCCTCGACTCAACTTATCGACCATTTCACTGCAGTCGAGAGCCAGGGATAGAAGACCGGAATTGTTTACGCCCGATAGGTCATTTTCACCGGTATTTTTCATAGAATCCCCCGTAATGCGATGAAGGACAAAAATTTACGAAGAGCAAAAAATATATCCGAAAGTACTCACAACTGAAAGGAAATTTTTAGACCTAAAATACTAACTTGATGGAACTAGAAAAGAAGAATTAAAGGGGCGAGAATACTTCTCGCCCCACAACTTTGAATTCAGTAATTTTAGCGGAGTGCTTACGCAGTAACTGTAAAAACTACCTGTAGAGTGACCGAATTCTGTCCCAATGTTTCCAGGTTGTCCAATTTATAGTTAACGTTTACTTCATCTGTTCCCTGGTTCCCTGTGGCAGTTTGAGACAATCCACCGAAATTCTGGGTGCCATTAACTGAACCATACCCTATGGTGAGAACATTTGAGGGACCTCCGGATACCTCATGAGTAACCTCCCAATTGTTCTTTGTACTGCTCACTTTCAAAGTAGTGGCATTCATTGCAAAGTGTTCTTCCATAGGATCTAGATTTTCCCCAAAATCTACAACTTGACTGCCGTCAACGATCCCCAAAGATATTGTATCATTAATGTCGGCTTGAACTGTCACAGCATCACTGCTGTCACTAACACCGTAACCTACAACGGACATAGCACCTGCTAAAATTACCACCAAAGCTAAAATAGATAATTTTCTCATGGAAAGCACCCCCTAGTGATTTAGAGCATCCAGCAGCTCGTCCACCACTAAGAGCCACGGCAACCCGGCTGTCCGAACTTAGTTTATCGAGTTTATAGGGTTATCGGGTTCGTCGTGTTATTAAATTTGCCGGTTTGGCTAATTGTTTTTGAACCCGACAAACCCAATGAACTAAAAGAACTCGACAACTGAGCTGGACCCGTGGTTTTGCGCCCCCAGGTTGCCCATGGGTTTGCCCTTCTCTGGAATACTCTTAGAGGCCGTAGCTTTGCGTCCCGGGGTCACCCCCGGTTTGCCAATTTATAGATGCTCCCATGAGTTACTTAGGTTTTTTTGGCGACCCAATGTCGCCTTAGAGAACTTTATCATTTTTTACTTCTTCAGTTGCTTTCATCCCGGCTTGTCAAAGACCCTATACTTTGATCAACTTTTTCCAAATTGGTTCTATTATTTATTATACCTAAGAAAATAAATCTTAGACATTATTATTTGAGTTCACCGGGAAAACAAGTGTATCAACTTACTACGCTCTTCAAACAGCCTTTCGGACAAACTCCGGTGATAAAGGACACCGGGAGATCGCAGGTAGCAAAATTGATTTTATTTCCCTCGGAGTATAAACTAATTAAGTAAATGAACTTGTAATATGGTTAATTTTCAAAATTGTTATGCGATTAAAAACGGTAATCTTACATCAAACTACCGCACCCGCGTACTTAGTGTTCGGAATAATCCGGAAACATTGAAACATTATTGATTTGAGGTGATATAATGGGCATTTTTGACTGGTTTTCCTCTGAATCAGAAGCCGAGGAAGAGGCAAAAGATAGCATAGTTCGCTTTCTGTGCAGACTGGAGAAGGATTACGAAAAGATGGACGACTTTTTAGAGGAGTTCTACGAGGTAATCAACGAATCCATCGAAAGATACAACAAAAATAATCCCGTTAGAGCGGAGAAACTTGACCGTGATCAGGCCTACAAAGCGGGCGGAAGGTGGATTTACGAAGCCAACATTCAGAAACTCGACGAGGAAGGCAGAGAATTGGAAGAATCCGAAGGTGGTTTCCTCTCGAGAAAATCGA
Source organism: uncultured Thermotogae bacterium (assembly GCA_964649445.1). Lineage (GTDB taxonomy): Bacteria > Bipolaricaulota > Bipolaricaulia > M55B111 > M55B111 > JAGXLP01. The sequence goes on from CAZYPS010000050.1 coordinate 12,169, forward strand.
CGTTCAAGGTAATAGCCCGAGAACAACCGGATTTCGAGATAGAACTCAGCGGAACCGAGAGCCTGATAACTCCTTTTCTCGAAGAGATGAAATCGGTACTCGACACTCAGGGGTTGCCCCATGAAGTAGTAACGATTGCAAGACCTGGACTGGGAAAAGCTCAGCAGACTGAAGCCGAATCGCCCGCATAGACTTAGTAGCTGGACCGAAACAGTTCCATGCCAAGAGAGATCGGAATTTAACGGTTTGGGATTTTTTCTCAAACTTCAACGATCAATGAAGCAATGAAGTGAAGAAAAGCCAGAAGAGGTGAACTATGAACTCTTCCGCAGTTTTTGCTTCAGTCTGGGATATCCTGCAAAAGCCTATCTTCACGGTCAGCGGCGAAGGGATCTCAGTGATGTCGTTCCTGTACTTCATCGTCGTTATAGTACTGGCCGTGATCTTATCCCGCCTGTTCATCAGCTTTCTCAAGCGCAACGTATATGCAAAGACGGAAATAGAGAAGGGAGCCCAGTATACTCTCTCCCGCCTGATAAAGTACGTGACGATTACCATCGGGTTCCTGATCGGGCTCCAGATGATCGGGTTCGACCTATCAGTGCTCGCCGTATTCGGTGGTCTGTTCGGTGTAGGTTTAGGGTTCGGACTTCAAAATATATTCTCCAACTTCGCTTCTGGCCTCATCCTGCTTCTGGAGAGGCCGATTCAGGTCGGCGATATAGTCGAAGCAGAAGGGTTACTTGGCAGGGTCGAAGAAATAAGATTCAGAGTTGCAGTGGTTAACACCTTCGACAACGAATCGGTCATCGTCCCGAACTCCGACCTGGTAAG
>CAZYPS010000051.1:0-12935 GCA_964649445.1 uncultured Thermotogae bacterium
AACCTCCGTCCTCCTCTTCTAGCAACGAATTAATCTTTTCCCTCAGTCTATCCTCGAGTTCCGGCAGCTTCTCCTTCAACAATGGAGAGAGATCGTCTCTAAGGGACATATCCTCCGGGATTATTCCCATTATTACTATCTCATCCGGTCGCTCGCCCAAAGTCTCCGACAGATCGATCGCTTCCAGCAGGTTAGCGTCGTGAGTGCTCCTGACTTTTATGCTATTGTCGACTTCGTCGGGGCGAAAAAAGGTCGAGTTGCCGGGTTCCCCTTCGCTTCTGAGGGCGTCGACGACTAATGCTTTATCGAAGTCCTTAAGGTAGTGGACGATATTGAGGCCGGAGGTTCCGACTTCGTGGAATTCCACCTTTCCGGGAAAATTCTCTTCCCCCAGCCGATTTACCAATACCACACCTATTCCATCGTCGCCTTTCAGCGTGTTTCCTATTCCTATTACGCCCAGTTTTGCCACTTTTCACCTCTTTAATTATTCGACGAACTCCACGTCCAGATGGTGAGTTGAGCAGGAGATGCAGGGGTCGTAAGCCCGGACCAGCATCTCCAGATTCAATTCGATTTCTTCTTCCTCCTTGCCCTGGTTTATCAGGTTTGGTGCCAGTTTTTCCATATCCTGCTGGATGTTTGCGTGATTTTGATTCGTCGGAATTACGCAGTTCCCCGCGGTGCATATTCCTTCTTCATTATAAGTATAATCGTGGAACAAGATACCCCTTGGCACCTCAACTGCACCTATACCTCTGCCGGCCTGTACTTCGACTTCCGGTTCGTGGTATTCTTCCTGAGGTTCGAGTCCCCCTTCGAGAAGTTCATCGATCAGTTTTATTGAACTTCTCACGTTGTGAACAACTTCGACGAGCTGAGCAATGTTGTTCATGAACGGATTATGGTTAATGGGCTTCAGGTTAAATCTTTCCGCAACGCCTTTAGCCATCGGAGAGAGCTGCTCGTAGTTGTTGTTTAGACGAGCCAGCGCTCCGACCATGTACGATTGCCTGTTGTTACGGGCGAACTTTGCCGTGGATTGGTCTACTACGAATTCGTTCGTGATATCCTTGTAATCCGTAATGGGTTGTATCCCCGTGTCCGTAGAACGTACCTGGCCGCCGTAGAAAGCGTATTCATCTTCGTTGGTCAGAGAAATAAATTCCGTTTCCCTGCTGAAATCCGGGAATTTGTCAGCTTTTGCCTCGCATAAATCGGCTACGGCCATTAAGTCGTTGAAGGAATTCTTGAGCTTGTTCTTTAGTTCGGTAAGTTCTTTCTCCGTGGGAATCTTGGAAAATCCGCCCGGAATAAGCCTTTGAGGATGGGTCGTTCGACCACCTATCATGTCGGACATTTCGTTTGCAAGTCCGTGCAGCCTGATTACCGTCTTGAGTTCTTCTGGATGTGAAGAGGCCAGAGGAATGACCGACCCTTCACCCATCAAATCAGGCAGGGCGAGGTATCCTACGTGTAGCACGTGGCTCTGCAGGTTTTCCGCATGGAGAATAAGCTTCCTCAGCAATTCGTCCTGTTCCGATATTTCAATTCCCATGGCGGCTTCCGTTGCTTTTAAAGATGCCATTGTATGACCAATCGAACAGATACCGCATATTCTCGACGTTATATGATGGAGTTCTTTCCAGCTATGGTCGACGACCATTGATTCGAAATATCGGGGAGTCTCAATTACCTGCCATTCGCACTTTTCGATCTGACCGTCGTTCGCGTTTACCTTTATATTGCCGTGCCCTTCTACTCTAGTTAGGTATTCTACGTCTACATCTATCTTTTCATTACTCATCTTGGCGTTCCTCCTGTTGCCAGCCAAAGTAGAGGTTAAATTTATTTAATACTTCCTCCACGGTTAATCCGTATTTGTCCAGTACTTTTTTGTGGGCGTTCTGGTTGGGATTATCAACTAATCCTCGACATCCCCAGCAAGTCGTACCTTGAGTAACGCATTTCGAGTCACAGCCGGCTCGAGTTACGGGACCGAGACAAAAAGGACCCTGTTCCACCTTTTGGCTGCCTGGTTCCTGAACTTCTCTTCTTGCCGAAGATATATTTTTTCTGCCTCCGTTTCGGGAGAAAACGCAGACGTTTTCGTTCATCTTGCATTCGACGCAGACCGGATAAGTGGGAATATTGGGTTCTTTTCCCTGGACGAGTGATTCTACAACGTGAATGAATTCGTCCTGGTCTATTGGGCATCCGTAAATATAGTGGTCTACTTCTACTATCGCGTCCACCGCTTTGGCTTTATCCCACGCTTCGATCTTGTCCGCGTCGTCTCCGTAGACCCTCTCTTCTACTTTTTCCGGATCTTGAGAATTCCTGATTGAATTTATGCCTCCAATAGCAGCGCAGGACCCTAATGCCACTAGAATATCTGCGTTGTTCCTTACTTCGTTTAGCCTTTCCGCATCGTGATCCGTAGCGATTGAACCTTCAACAAAAGCTATATCGTAGTCGTCCGATTTCTGTGAAATGACCTCTCTAAAGTTAACTACTTCGACTATCTCAAGTAGATCAAGAAGTTTTTCTTCAAGATTTGCGACCTGTAACTGATCTCCTTCGCATCCGGCGAAGTCAAAGAAAGCTACCTTGGGTTTCATTATATGGCCTCCTCAAAGCCCTTGACTCTTTCAAAATTGAATACGGGGCCATCCTGACAGGCATAGAGGACCTCTTCGGGACCGTTGATCTGACAGTGACCACATTTTCCCAATCCGCACTTCATTCTCCTTTCCAGTGAAAGATAAATGTGCTCGTGTGGTAAGTTCTTTTCGTCCAGTTCCTGTAATACGAACTTGTACATCACCGGAGGTCCGCAGACGACGGCATAAGTGTTTTCCAGCTCTATATCCACGCCGGGTATGAGTTCCGTGATGACTCCAATGTTACCGTCCCAGCAGACGTTGTCGGGACAGAAATCGACAGTCGTTTCGTGATAAATATCCTGCCTTCTTGACCAGTGTTCTACTTCATTTTCAAACATCTGCTCACACGGTCTCTTGCACCCGTACAGAATGTTTAAATTGTTGAATTCGTCTCTTTTATCCAGGGTATAATTGATCAGGGATCTTAAAGGAGCTATGCCAAGTCCGCCGGCGATGAAAAGCAAGTCCTGGTCCCGTAGAGTTTCTATTGGAAATCCTGTTCCGAATGGGCCTCGTACTCCAACGGTATCACCGATGTTCTTCTCGTGAAGAGCGTTAGTAACATTTCCTACGGCCCTGACGCAGAGCTCAAACGAGTCCAGCCCCCTCGTGGGGGAAGACGTTACGGAGATTGGAGCCTCTCCTATGCCCGGAATCGACAGTTCGATGAATTGCCCGGGATCGTGATTGAGCCTTTCTCCGCTTTCCAGTTCGAGTTCGAATAACTTTGTGTCCGCGGTCATCTGGCGCTCTCCAATAATCCTGGCTTCCTGAGGATTATATAATGATGCTTCAGAATTCATGATGTTCCCTCCTTCATTTGGTTAAATATATCAACCGGATCGGCTATATCGGGAAGGCATTGTTCCGAACACCTGCCACAACCTACGCAGGCGATATCACCAAATCTGTTGTACATGTATCTTCCCTTTCTCATGTATCTATGGCGGTACCGTGCTGCCTTTTCTTCCCTGAAATTTTCATCCCCAGCTACCTCGGCAAATGCTTCTAACATGCAACCGTCCCAGGTTCTCATTCGCTCCCCTTCCGTTGCCGATATGTCGTTTACGTCTTGGACGTCAAAACAGTAACACGTGGGGCAGACCAGGTTACAGGTACCGCAGCTGAGACAATCTTCCGAGTTTTCTTCCCAGAATTCGTCATTTTCGTAATATTCTTTTAACAGGGAAGGGAGCTCAAAAGGATCAAAATTTGGGTCAGACCTGAATTTTTGAGGAAGCTCTTCTTTGAACTGTTTTGCCTTTTTTAACTCTTCTGGCTTTATATCCTCAACCGCTGATCCGGCTTTTTCCAGTAGCGAGCTACCTTTTGAAGAGCCCAGTTCAATTGCGTATCTATCTCCGATATCCGTCAGCATGATGTCGTAACAGCTGTCCGTGGTGGCGGTACCCATGGTATGGGCAAATGACTTGTCGGAGACGTTTGTCATATTAACGCCGACAAGAACGGATTGGCGTCTTTTATCGAGGTAATAAGGGTCCTCGTGTGTGTCCTCGAATACCTTGTCCATCTGCTCAATCGCAACGAGGTCGTAAGGATGTATTCCCAGGATTATCCTTGGAATTACCCGGTTTACCGGTGTAGTTTCTCCTTCCTCGAGATTGTATTCGATAAGCGTTTCCCGTTGAGGCATGAAGTATTTTTTCGGAGGGAGAATAGTTAGGTCGTAATCTAGCCGTAGGTTATCCGCCGATTGGAGGGGGTCAAAGGCAAATTTGCTGTCCTTTTCCTGGACCCCCACTACCTCTCTATCATCGTTTTCAATTAGCCCATCGACAAATTCATTGAAATCGCCTTTGTCAATTACTTTCATATTGCCTCCCAATTATTCTTAGGTTTCGCTGGCCAATCAGATTAGATGGTCTTACCTTCATCGGATCGTAACGGTCCACCGTTTGGTCCTGTTGGGGGAATCTCGGTAATTTTCCGCTACCAGGTAGAGTAGAGATTTTTTCATTTTGAGCTAATAGGATTTGGTAATGGTTTACGGTTAATTCATTTAACTGGTACTAAACTTCGGCACCCCCCTCAAGGAGCTTACGTGAAGGTGTTCACTTTCTCTAAAGATAATAGCGAATACTATTTCCATTTTCAATAGTAAATCGGGACGCAGATACGAAAAACAGCCGCCTTGACAAACCCAGATAACGGTATCGACCTAACTAATTCGACCCTTTTTTAACGTGACAAATTTTGGTATCGAAGCGAGTTCCAAATTTAGCCATAAGTCGACTTTGCCGGCTGGCGGAGTTGAAATGGAGGTTCATTAGTGTTAAACTAATTTCCGTTCGGTGGGATAAGGTATCCCACCAGGAGAATACTTTTCTATTTGGAGGTGGTTGCTAGATGAAGAAGGTCTTTTCCGTTTTGCTAGTAACTCTTTTGCTTGGTTTAACTTTGATAAATCTCGGTTACGGTGAGACAAGGACAGTAACGGATGGGCTGGACAGGGAGGTCAGTCTTTCCGGAAATCCGGAAAGGGTTGTAACTACCATCGTTTCAACCACGGAAATCGCGCTTGATCTCGGACTGGACGAAAAGCTCGTTGGCGTACCTGACCTGGTGAAATATCTCTCTTATGCTCCCGACCTTCAGGAGAAGGCGGAAGAAAAGGAGAAAGTTGGTGGGTTTAGTCTATCCATGGAGAAAATTGCTTCTCTGGATCCCGATCTGGTTCTGGTCGATGCTTCTGCTCAGAAGGATTCCGTAAGTAAACTGGAAGACCTGGGAGCCAGCGTATACGCTGCCGGAAGCAAAAATATTGACGAGGTAAGGGAAACGATTCTCGAAATAGGTTACCTGACATGGACCCAGGATCGGGCACAGGAGATAGTTGGAGAAATGGTCTATAAGGAAGCCCAGCTGGAAGAAGCAGTTAGGGAACTGGAGAGAAGAAAGTCGACGTTTTACACAATTAGCGAGCGCATGTACACGGCTGGGGAAAATACTTTTGTCGGTCATGCACTTGAACTAGCTGGTCTGAATAACGTTTTCAGCGATCTTTCCGGGTTCAAACCGGTGAGTGCGGAAGAAATTATCGATAGAAACCCTGGGCTTATCATAGCTACCGAGGATATGGGGTTATCAGTGGAAGATTTGAAAAACGAGACAGGGCTGAAAAACGTAAAGGCAATAGAAGAGGAGAACGTCCTGCTGCTTTCACAGGGTGAGGATTCGATGATAAACCAGCCTGGAACGAAGATAGTTGACGGAGCGATAAACCTGTTCGAGAAAGTTTACGATAAAGAAGTACAGCTCTGACAATAAATAATGGGTAGCCGGAGAGATTCAGTAAATACCTTGATTTACGAGTAATGAATAGGGCAAAACCAAAAGCAACCTTTTTCGTCCTGTTCGTACTCTTGGCCTTTGCTCTCCTGGTCGGAGTGGCGATTGGACCAGTGAGAATTCCGCTTGGCAAGAGTTTGCTCATTCTAACAAATGAACTTCCTGGGCTGAATTTCTCCGGCCTGCCCGGAAATTTTCGGACTATAGTCTTTAACCTCAGATTACCCAGAGTCCTCACAGGGTTACTTGTGGGTAGTTCTCTGGCTCTGTCCGGAACAGTTATGCAGGGAATATTTAGAAACCCGCTCGCCACGCCTTATATACTGGGAGTAGCGAGTGGAGGTTCGGCAGGCGCGGCACTGGTCGTCGTACTGGGATTTACCTCGAATTACGCTCTTCCACTTGGTGCGCTTATAGGAGCTTTGACTGCGGTTACTGTTGTCTATCGCATAAGCTGGAGCAGGGGTTCGTCTTCGTCGTATACGCTTATTCTTGCTGGCGTTGCTCTCTCGTCGCTTTTTTCCGCGATCACCACTGCTCTCATATTTATAGCCGGGCCTTACGAGCAGCACAGGGTTCTATTCTGGATGATGGGTGGGCTATGGCGGTCCAGTTGGACTCTCTTCAAGATATTGTTGCCGATCGTGACGCTGGGAGCCGGAATAATCTTCGCCTGGAGTCGAGACTTAAACGCTCTGGCTCTGGGGGAAAGCGCAGCTGCTCATCTTGGAGTCAAGCCGGAGACCGTAAAGAAGACTCTACTTGGTTTGGCCACCACTATAACAGCTGTCTCAGTTGCTGCAGCGGGTTCGATAGGTTTTGTAGGGTTGGTGATTCCCCACATTATGAGGATGATTCTGGGGCCTGATCACAGAATACTTCTGCCCGCCACCGCCCTCGGAGGAGGTATATTCCTGATTTACACCGACGTGATGGCAAAGACGATAATGCAGCCGGTTGAAATGCCAGTTGGGGTTATTACGGCTTTCTTTGGGGCGCCCTTCTTCCTGTATCTGTTGCGGAAAAAGATCGTGGGGGGCAGGATGAGATGAAGGTAAACGTCGAAGGTCTCCGGTTTTCTTACAACGGAAAAAACGTCTTAAAGGGTTTGGATTTGCCGGTTCGTGAGGGAGAATTTCTCGGCGTGGTCGGTCCAAACGGATCTGGCAAGACAACTCTGTTAAAAAATATTGGCGGTGTTTTAGAGCCCGACGGGGGGATGGTATACCTCGAAGGAAGGGAAATACCGCGCATTCCAATTAAGGAGATTGCCACTAAGGTCGCTGCCCTCCAGCAGGAGACGACAGTTGGATTCGATTTCACCGTAAGGGAGGTCGTTGAAATGGGGCGGTTTCCCCACCTGGATAGGTTCGAGCGCCATTCTGACGGCGACCTTAGAGCCGTCGAGAGGGCCATCGAAGTTACCGATTTGAATGATTTTACCGACCGATACGTAAATCAGTTGAGCGGGGGGGAGAAGCAGAGGGTGTTCCTGGCTTTAGCCTTGGCCCAGGAGCCTGAGCTATTGTTACTTGACGAGCCCACGGCGAGCCTGGATATCAATTATCAGATAAAAATTATGGAGACCGTTCAATCTCTCCAGTCCGAGGGACTTACGGTGGTTGCCGCGATTCACGATCTCAACCTTGCTGCTCAGTATAATGACAGAGTAGCACTGCTGGACGGAGGAAAAGTAAAAGTTATCGGGGAACCTCGCGAAGTCCTGACGAAGGAGAACATTGCTGACGTATTTGGAGTAGAGGTGGAAGTTGAGAATTCTGAGGTCAAGGGGTCCATTCACATATTTCCAAAAACCGGATCTTTAAATTCCAGGAGGTAGAATGAAAGGTTCCGAGGAATCGGGCGGAAGTAACCGGGGTAAGGTTCTCGTTCATACTGGAGAAGGAAAGGGAAAAACTACTTCTGCTGTAGGACAGATAGTCCGGGCGAAAGGTCACGGCCTGGCGGCAAAACTGGTTAGTTTTTTCAAAGGAAACGAGCAGTTCACGAGAGGCACGTTTGCCGGGCTGCGAGAGCTTGGAGTACCGGTAAGAAACTTCGTCAGAGATCATCCCGATTTCGGGAGAACTGATGAGGAGGAAGCCCGATCAGAGTGCAAAAAAGCTCTCTCCTATCTGGAGGAATTTTTTAAATCGGAGGGTGAGGAGTACGATCTAATGGTTCTGGACGAAGTGAACGTCGCCCTTGCGAGTGGTTTTATCAGAGAGGAGGAGTTTTTGACTTTGCTCAAATCAAAACCAGAGGGACTTGAGCTGGTCTGTACCGGGAGAGGGGCACCGGAGAGCCTGATCGAGGAAGCTGATCTCGTGAGCCGGATCGAGAACGTCAAGCACTTTTACGACGAGGGAGTTGTCCAGCGGGCGGGATACGAGTATTAATCAAAAGAATTTTTAGTCAGTTTTGGATAAACTGATAATCTCATTTAATGAAAACATTATCGCTTTGGCAACCTTTCGACAAAACCGCAGGTGAATTCCCCAGCGCGGAATTCACTGCTTCCGATCTCGGCCTCGCTCTCCACCCTTTCTTTTTTGTAGGCGACGAAAGGGCTCCGGACCGAGAAAATTCCAGCGATGCAGCGCATATGTCTGACCGACCCCGCACTTATCTGAGATATGACACTTTTAATTGGTAACGGTAACTTGGTCGAGTTTTGGCAACCATTAACAAACTTATTACCGAGATTAAACCAAGTGGGGTTTCTCAGATAAGTGCGGGGGAGGAATATTTCCATAACTGTATGGGAGTAAATCTTTATGCATAATACTTCCTATAGTGAGAACCACCATCATGAAGGAAACTGTTTGAGCACGCGAGTCGGAAATTTCTCGGCCCGGAAGCCCGGAGGTCGAAGACAAGAACCAACGAAAGGGTGGAACCGTGCCCGCTCGGCCTCCGATAGTATTTTCCTGAAAGGTTGCCAAAGCGATATTGCGACATTCGTAAACTGAACCCGAAATCAATCGTTATTGGATGGGAGATAAAGTTGGACCCACGAAAATTATGTTTATGAAAGACATGTTACGAGGATTGCGGGGAGGACTTGCCTTCGAAACGACTTTTCCCATCGGCAAGGGAGGTGGAGATTTCCAGGCTTTCGTAGATAGGTTATATTTATTCCCCGTGCTTGGTCTGATAGTCGGTGGGTTGCTTGGTGGAATTGGAATTCTCCTGACCTTTGTTCCCTCGTTCATCGGTGCAGGATTGTTCATGGTTGGGCTATATCTAATTCGTGGTATACTTCACACGGATGGACTGGCCGATTTTGCTGACGCGCTTATTACTCGCGGAAGCCATTCGGAGCGGAAAGCCGTAATGAAGGACGAGAAGACGGGAGCTGCGGGGCTCGTGGCGATTCTAGTAACCAATCTGCTTCTGTTTTCCGGTTTGGTGGAATTGTTATCGGTTAATGAACCTATTTTTCTATTCTTTGCGATTCTATCCGCCGAGGTTCTTACGGGGGAGACCGCCCTTTCTCTGCTCTTCGTTGGAGAAAGATCTCATGAAGGGTTGGGGTCGAAGTTCATGGAGAAAACCGGCCTGGCGGAATGGATGACGGGAACTATTATTTCCATCTCGCTTCTCATTATTTTTCAGGGGGTACTGGGTCTAGTGACTCTGGCAGTAGCTTTGGTTTCTGGATACGTATTTTTAAGACTAGGTTATCGGGTGATAGGTGGGTTGAATGGCGATATAGTCGGAGCTGCGATCGAACTCGTCCGCCCGCTGGTTGTTATCACTTTTGTCCTGTTGAACCAGATGAATATTCCCGTTTTCTTACAAATAGGTAGAACTGTATTTAATTTTTGACCCGGTTTAGGGTTGGAGGTTACTCATGATACTGTTACTCGGAGGAGCCAGAAGCGGAAAAAGCAAAAAAGCAACGAATATCGCCAGGAATCACGAAGAGGTAATATATCTGGCAACCGGGGTACCGACCGATGAAGAAATGGAAAACAGAATTATCAGGCATAAGCAGGATAGACCCGAGAGCTGGGAGACGGTAGAAGAACCAGTGGAAGTAGGAAAAGTTCTCGAAAGTCTCGAATCGGGTTCTTTCTCCGGAGCCGTGATTCTGGATTGCCTCGGGTTCTGGCTTTCGAATACGATGAGGGAGGCCGACCTGGAGGGACCAGGCGAACTTGAGGACTTCGTCGAACTCAAGGTGACTGAAGAACTCGGAAGTGTCAGGGAAGCGGGTTTCGAACTTATCGTCGTCTCGAACGAAGTCGGGATGGGTGTGATACCTGAATCACCTGAAGGAAGGAAGTTTCGGGACGCCCTTGGGCGTGCCAATCAGGTGGTTGGGCGCCTGGCGGAAGAGGTTTACCTGATGGTGGCGGGTTTTCCTCTCCAATTAAAGTGATCCAGGTCTCGCTTCCGGTACCGGGATGAGAGTTTCTGGTTGGGTTAAAATGGAGTGTTCCATAGTCTAAGTATGTGTGAAAGAGAGTTTAAAAATATTAACCAATTGTGGGGAGGTAATTTGATCGAAGATACCGACTTTGAAGTTCGGATAGACGAAGTTAACTATGAAATTCGGGACAAAGCGTCCCAGCGGATGAATAATCTGACGAAGCCAAAAGGTAGTCTGGGAAAACTTGAGGATCTGGCGATAAAAATCGCCGGAATAAGGGGCGAGTTCGATCCCTCAATGGATGAGCGGTATTCCCTCGTATTTGCGGGGGACCACGGAGTAGCCGAGGAAGGAGTTAGTGCTTATCCTCAGGAAGTTACCCTCCAAATGCTTGGGAATTTTATTCACGAAGGCGCAGCGATTAACGTGCTGGGGGAGTCTGTCGGGTCGAAGGTCCGAGTAATCGACGTAGGAGTCGCTTCCGACGATGTTCCTCGGTCCGTAGTAGGGAGGAAGGTCAACAATGGAACGGATAATTTTCTTCATGGACCGGCAATGCCGCGAGAGGAGGCACTGAAATCTCTCAGGGTTGGCTATGAAATCGTGGAAGAGCTGGCTGATTCCGGTCTCGATCTGCTGGGAGTTGGTGACATGGGGATAGGAAATACTACCCCGAGCAGTGCCATAACGGCCGTAATAACCGGGGCATCCCCTGAAAACGTTACCGGACGAGGCACGGGTATAGATGAGGAAGCTCTGAGAAAAAAAGTGGAGGTTGTTGAGAAAGGCCTGGAGGAGAATAATCCCGACCCCGAGGATCCCATTGACGTACTGTCCAAGGTCGGCGGTTACGAAATAGGTGCGATCGCCGGAGCTTACCTGGCCGGGGCTGCCAACCAGGTGCCGTTGATGGTCGATGGCTTTATAACGACAGCTGGTGCGCTGATTGCCCGGGGGTTGGAGCCGGGGGTCGTCGATTACATGATAGCTTCTCACAACTCCGTCGAAGGAGGCCACAGTGTTGCCCTGAAGGAATTGGAACTGGAGCCACTGTTGGACCTCGATCTCAGGCTGGGAGAAGGAACGGGAGCCGCGCTGGCGATGAACCTGGTAGAGGCTGGCACCTCAATACTCAACGAGATGAATACGTTCGAAGAAGCCGGCGTGTCTCCGGGAGGTTGATGACGTGGTAGAAAACTACCTGAAGGGAATTTCTTCTCCCCGTCACGGAGGTCGGATCGAAGAATTGGCTGAGGCACGGGGTATAGATCCGGACCTTCTAGTTGATTTCAGTGCCAATATGAACCCGCTTGCTCCGCCAGCCGGATTAGTTGATTATCTGGACGGGTCAATCGATCAGCTAGAAATTTACCCCGACGACAGATACAATGACTTTCGCGATTCGATTCGCGATTTTCTCCGGCAAAAGTCTGGTGCTCGATTGAGTCGGGATAACGTTGTTCCCGGAAACGGATCGGTCGAAATTTTCGATCTCTTTCTCAGGTCAGTCTTGACCGGAGGCGGGGAAGAAGTACTTGTTCCGTATCCTTCGTTCAGCGAGTACGCTTCGCGGGCTAAGCTTGCAGGTTTGAACGTCAGGAGAGTGAGGTACGAAGAACTACTGAGTTATGACGATAAGCTAGAGAATCACGACGCAGCTTTCTTCTGTAATCCGAACAATCCGACGGGGGTTCTCCGGAAAAAAGAGAATCTCAGGGAGTTTGCCGTTCGGTGCAGTAAAAGGGGAGTCAGTCTCCTTGTTGACGAAGCGTTTATCGAACTGGCCCAGCCGAGCGAAAGTCTGGTCGAGCTTGTGTTTGACTTTCCCGATCTGGTGATAGCGCGGTCATTGACCAAGGCTTTTTCCGTTCCGGGGCTGAGGGTAGGTTACGCTGTCGGGTCGGAAGATTTAATCGACGGCATGGAAAAACTCCGGCCACCCTGGAACCTGAACCACCTTGCTGCCCGTGCTGGAACCAAGTTTCTCGAAAATGAACGCGAACTTCTCGAAGATTCCAGGAAATATATTTCCGGGGAAAGAGACTGGCTGGCGAAGGAGTTGAGGAATCTGGGCTTTTCGCTCTATCCCAGTTCGACGAATTTCTTGCTGTTCAGGACCGAAGGAGTGGGTCTGAAGGCGGCCGAACTCGTCGACCGATGTCTGGACCACAATATTCTGGTCAGAAACGCCGATTCTTTTTACGGTCTGGACGAATGGCACGTGAGAGTTGCCATAAATAAGCGGGAGAAAAACAGGAAGCTGGTAGGGGCTCTGGAGGAAGCTATAAATTAGAATTGAGGTTTTTAATTTGGCTGGAGAATCTTTTTGCCTACCATTCGATAAAAATACAGGTGAATTCCCCAGAGGTCGTGAGAAATTGGTGAAAGCTTGGTATCCCATTACATCAGGCTATTGTTTAAAAAGGCACTTTCGAAACTATCGGACGGGCGTGGGAGCTTAGATTATTTTTGTCCTTTATGTTGTATATTGGGAGTATCTAACGACGTTCTCTGGTAATTGTTCGATAAAACCGCAGGCGATTTCCCCGGCGTGGAAATCGCTGCTTCCGATCTCGGCCTCG
>CAZYPS010000052.1:0-12637 GCA_964649445.1 uncultured Thermotogae bacterium
TCGGCTATCCGCTGTACCGGACTGAATTCGGCAGAGGTGTAGTACTCCGAAATGTAACCGATTGTAATTCCAACCAGTGCTCCAGTTAGCACGGACCAGAAGGGGGCAAAATTCATCGGGGATATCCAGATAATGATGAATGCAAATACTGCCGTCAACAGGGCGGCAATTCTGGTTCCATTCATCAAGGTAGACTGCATACCTTCCTCACCCTTACTCATCCTGATGTACTGGACTCCGAGTATACTGGCAAATATACCAGCAGCAACGATCAGCATCGGAGTAAATATTGACCACCAGAAGTGCGAAGTGGATAAACCGACGCTGAGACCGAGTTGGTTTAACATGTTCTGTAATGACGGAGCGACGCTCCCTTCAACGCCCTGACCGACGAATACGTAAAGCATAATAACTATAACGGAAATTATCGATCCGATGAACGATTCGAGCAGGTCAGCTCCTAGTCCACCGACATCTCCCACGTTATCTCCCACGTTATCTGCGACCGAGGCAGGATTTCGCGGGTCGTCTTCAGGCAAATCCTGTTCCACTTTTCCAACCAGATCGGCCCCCATGTCGGCTGCTTTGGTGTAGATTCCCCCACCGACACGGTCGAATAGTGCTACGAGCGAAGCACCCATGGAGTAGGCACTTACTATAAGTGCTCCTTTAATTAGGTTTACGTCCCGGCCAAGTAATTGACTTATTACGGGTATGGATTTTGTCTGTATTTGGAGAGTCGCAGGGTTAAATGAACCTCTAAAAATAGTAATAACAAGGACCAATCCCCCTAATGCCAGACCGGCCACTGCTAAACCCATTACGGCTCCGCCTGAAATTGCTATATTAAGTGCTTTCTGGAAATTGCTGCGCGCTGCGTTGGTCGTTCTCCCGTTTGATAAGGTGGCAGAATTCATTCCAATGAAAGCTGCGGTCATTGAGAGAACGGCTCCGATTATGAACGCAATTGCCACTTCCCAGTAAAAAAGCCCCCACAACAAACCGGCGATCGCGAACATAACCACGGCAAAGACCCTAACTTCTTCACTCATGAAGGTCCAGGCACCTTCACGAATGTACCCCTGCAGGTCCTTCATCTTTTCGGTTCCCTGGTCCTGCTTTTTCACGTATCTAACCAAATACCAGGCGAGTAACAGTCCAAGGGCAGCTATAATACCCGGTACTAAACTTAAATCGTAAGTTGATAGCATTAATAAATCTCCTCCGGTTAACTTAGTTTTGTTTTGTGTATAGAGTCTCTACTGCGAGATCGTATTGTTTAGTCACTACTTGCTATAGTGCTGCTTAATCTTGACCTTCCAGTGCCGAGTTTAACCGGGTGCGAGTGGCTTCCGGGCCTAATATGCTCAAGACCGACTTGATTTCCGGCCCGGAAATTTTTCCGGTTACTGCGGCACGTAGCGGTTTGTACACTTCTTTGTACTCAACTTCCAATTCTTCTTTGACCTCTTTTACGATGGTCGAAACCTCGTCTGGAGTTAATGATTCTCTGGACGACAGCTTCTCTTCTAACGCTTGAAGAACGGCAGGGGAGGTTTCCCAATCCAAAACCTCCTTTGCTTCAGAGTTCAATTCAAGCTTCCCGTAGAATATCTCAAGGTCTTCGTTGTCTTTGAGATCGGTTAATTTCTCAAGAGATGGTCTTATGAGTTCAAGAACTTTTTCCAACTTTTCTCGGTCATCATCTTCAGGTTCTTCTTCGAAATAATCTCCCTGGTTCAAGAATGGCAGAGCAAGGTCAACCAATCGGTCCAATTCCGTCCTCTTAATGTATTGGTTGTTGAACCAGTCCAGTTTTTCCCTGTCAAAGACTTGAGGGCTATCGATTACATGGTCCAGGTTGAACTCTTCAATGAGCTCCGAAACAGAAAATATTTCCTGATCGTCCTTCGAGGACCAGCCCAGCTGAGCAAGATGATTAACAAGGGCCTCGGGGAGATAACCGCTTTCTCTGAATTCCTTTACAGCGGTAGCACCGCTGCGTTTGCTTAATTTTGATTTGTCGGGACCAAGAAGCATCGATAGGTGGCCGAATTGAGGCTGGTCGAAGCCGAGTGCCTCGTAGAGCAGTATTTGTTTGGCAGTATTTGTTAAATGGTCTTCTGCTCTCATCGTGAAGCTTATTTCCATCAGGTGGTCGTCCAGGACGCAGGCGAAGTTATAACTGGGCGTGCCGTCCGATTTGAGAATCACGAAATCTCCGGTAGTCAGGCTCTCAAATTCGACATCACCTTTTATTCTATCCGGCACGACTACTTTAGGTTGTTGCTCCGGTAGCTTAAATCTGATAACGGAGTCGCGGCCTTCTTCTCGAAATTTCTCTTTCTCCTCTTCTGACAGGTTTCGACATCTACCATCATAAGTCGGTGTTCGTCCTTCGTCGAGTGCTTTTTGCCGTCTTTCCTTTAGCTCTTCTTCCGTGCAGAAGCAGTGATAAGCCTTTTCTTCGTGAACAAGCCTCCGCGCGTATCGCTCGTAAATTTCCAGCCTATCGGATTGTTTGTAAAACTCGTCCCAGACTATTCCCAGCCACTCAAGGTCTTCTTTAATACTTTCAGTATACTTTTCGCTGGACCTCTCGATGTCAGTGTCCTCTATGCGAAGAACCAACTTACCGTCATGTTTCTTGGCGTATAACCAGTTAAAAAGCGCTGTTCTTGCCCCACCGACGTGGAGCCACCCTGTTGGTGAAGGAGCAAAACGAACTCTTTCTGTCTTCACAAATATTTCCCTCCAACTATTTTCTGGTAGCTATATATAGAACTATCTTAAATATTATAGAGACGGAGAAGTGAAGTGCAAATTAAATGGACTCTCAAAGAGGAGCTTATATGGGATTTGGTCGAGGGTGCTCGACTTTAACCTGCCATTTCATCTTTTAGTTCTTCTATCTCGTCCCTGTAAGCGGCGGCCTTTTCAAACTCCAGTCTTTCAGCGGCTTCTTCCATTGACTTTTCGAGTTTTTCCACGATCATCAGGATTTCACTTTCATCCATCTCTTCCAGCTCTTCCTCCTCAGGAACCTGGATCTCCTGAGACGAATCCGGCTCTATTAGCTGAGCGATGTCGGTGATTTCCTTCTTAATTGTTTCAGGCTCGATATCGTGCTTTTCGTTATACTCCACCTGAATTTCCCGCCTTCGGTTCGTTTCGTCTATTGCCCGCCTCATCGAGTCCGTCATCTTATCAGCGTAGAGGATGACCTTTCCTCTCACATTTCTCGCTGCCCGCCCCATAGTTTGAATCAAGGACGTATCGGAACGGAGAAAGCCTTCCTTGTCTGCATCAAGTATTGCTACCAGTGAAGCTTCTGGCAGGTCCAGACCCTCACGCAATAGGTTTATTCCTACCAGTACGTTGAATTCACCTTGGCGAAGTTCTCGCAGTATTTTGACTCGATCTATAGTATCGATTTCCGAATGGAGGTAGCGAGCCTTCACGCCGACTTCAAGGAAGTAGTCGGAAAGTTCCTCGGCAAGTTTTTTTGTTAGGGTGGTTACCAGCACTCTCTCGTCTCTTTCAGTAACTTTATTTATCTCGTTTAATAGATCGTCTACCTGGTTCTCTATCGGCCGAACCTCTACTTCGGGATCGACCAAACCCGTAGGTCTTATTATTTGCTCTACGACTTTTTCGCTATTTTCGTACTCATAAGAACCGGGTGTAGCAGAAGTATAGATTATCTGATTGATTCTCTCTTCGAATTCCTCGAACTTGAGCGGCCGATTGTCTAGTGCGGAAGGCAATCTATAGCCGTGTTCCACAAGAGTTTCTTTTCTCGATCTGTCTCCGTTGTACATTCCGCCGAGCTGCGGTATCGTCTGATGGGATTCGTCGACAAATATTAAGAAGTCGTCCGGGAAATAATCGATTAACGTGTAAGGTGGTTCGCCCGGATCCCGGTTAGTTAGGTGTCTGGAGTAGTTCTCGATTCCCTTACAGTACCCAAGTTCTTCCATCATTTCCAGGTCGTAGCGCGTTCGATTTTCGAGCCTCTGTGCTTCCAATAATTTCCCCTGCTCTCGAAGTTCCTCGAGCCTCTCCTCCAGCTCTTCCTCGATATTTTCCATGGCTTCGTTGAGTTTCGACCGTGAAGTTATGAAGTGAGTCGCGGGATAAATTACTACTTCGTCCTTTTCCTCCAAAGTTCTTCCCGTTATTGAATCAATTAGCCTTATCCTGTCGATCATATCTCCAAAAAATTCTACTCGGACGACCTCTTCTCCGTAAATGGGAACTATCTCTACTGTATCACCCCGAACTCTGAAAGTACCTCTCTCGGGATTAACATCGTTTCTCTGATATTGCAATCTGACCAGATTTCTTAACAGTTGATCCCTTTCCAGGTGGCTGTCAAGGGTTAGTGGTCTTGCCATATCTGAGTAGGTGTCGGGGGAACCGAGCCCGTAGATGCAGGAGACGCTCGCTACAATAATCACGTCATCCCGTTCGAACAGAGACGAGGTTGCCTTGTGGCGCAGTCTGTCTATCTCGTCGTTAATGGAAGAATCTTTTTCAATATAGGTATCCGTTTCGGGAACGTAAGCTTCAGGCTGATAATAGTCGTAATAAGAGACAAAGTAGTGGACAGCATTATCGGGAAATAATTCATTGAATTCATTCCAGAGCTGAGCGGTAAGAGTCTTATTGTGGGCGATTACCAGCGTTGGTTTCTGGACGTTCTCAATTATATTTGCCATGGTGAATGTTTTTCCCGTCCCGGTGGCGCCAAGAAGGGTTTGGTGGGTCAAACCGTCCCTCAATCCTTTGGTTAGTTCCTCGATTGCCTTTGGCTGGTCGCCCTTTGGTTCTTTTTCGGTTTTTAGAACAAATTCCTCACTCATTGCAATAAATTTTAATCGATTTTATTTAGTTTGTCAGCGGGTAAAATAGGAGAATGATTGACGGTGAACTCCCCGATTACCGGGGAAGATTAGTCGAAAAAGTAATTTAGGACATCTGTTGCTTATGTAGGATTAGAGGAGACGGTTGTCATCGTAACCAAGGTGTTCCAGACCTTTGCTGGTAATCTTTCTCCCCTGACTGGTTCTTTCCAGGAAACCTTTGGTTAGGAGGTAGGGTTCGTATACTTCGGAAATGGTATCCTTCTGTTCGGAGAGCGCGGCGGAGATGGTGTCCAGACCAACCGGCCCGCCGTCGAACTTATCAATTATCGTCTTAAGTATCCTGCGATCCAGCTTGTCCAGACCTTTCTCGTCAATACCGAGCATCTCGAGAGCTTCTTTGGCAACTTCCCTATCGATATATCCGTCCGCCCTTACCTCCGCGTAATCCCTCGTCCTCTTTAGGAGTCTGTTGGCAACTCTCGGCGTGCCTCTCGATCTTTTGGCTATTTCGTTCGCTCCCCCTTTACCATCACTTATCTCTATATCCAGAAGTTCAGCACCTCGAAGGACTATTTGTTCAATAGCTTTCACATCGTAAAAATCCAGGTGGAGGACCACCTCGAACCTGTCTCGGAGCGGGGAGGTTAACAGACCTGTTCTGGTCGTGGCTCCTATCAGGGTAAATGGAGGAACATCCAGCCTTATCGATTGAGCGCTCGGTCCTTCCCCTATGACGATATCAATCTTAAAGTCCTCCATGGCAGGGTACAGGACCTCTTCCACGTTCCGTCTCAAACGGTGTATTTCGTCGATAAACAAAATATCCCCGGGGGCAAGGTTGCTAACAATAGCGGCGAGGTCTCCCGGTTTATCTATGGCGGGCCCGGAAGTGGTCTTTATGCTTACCCCCATCTCGTGTGACACTATGTGGGCAAGGGTGGTCTTGCCCAGTCCGGGAGGTCCGTGAAATAGGGTATGGTCTACGGAACCACCGCGGTTAAGGGCAGCCTCGAGCAGGATAGATAGTCTTTTTTTGACCTCAGTCTGACCGATAAAATCGTCGAGTTTTTTAGGACGGAGGTTAGAGAGGCCGGAATCACTTGACTGCTTTTCCCGGCTAAGAGGCCCCCTGTTGTCTTTTTCTTCGTTATCCATGACTATACTATTGTAAACATATGAACCTAACAGGTGCAACAGCTCTTTACCGGTTTTGATTTGGAGATTACCCGTCTATATAATTGGGTTAGTACCCGCGCGAAAGTTGGAGACCACGATGTTTTCATCTTAAATTCTCGTAACCAGCCAGTGGACTCTCATCATCTGGCGAAAAGGAAATTTAATGAACAGATTAAAAGAGATAGAGGACGAAATTTCACGCCACGATAGGTTTCTTATTGCTTCTCACAGGAGTCCGGAAGCGGACGCGATCGGAAGTCAGCTTGGTCTGGGTAGAGCTTTACGCCTGAGAGGTAAACGGACGATTCTCTACAACAGGGATGGAGTGCCAAAAAACCTTTCCTTCTTAAAAGGTTCCGATTCCGTACTCAAGCACTCCGAACTACCTGCTAAAGTAATGGATGTAGAAATAGCTATCGTCGTAGATTGTAGCGATCTGGACAGATTAGGAGATAACGGAAAGAGGTTAATTAGAGACTTGCCGGTAATCAATATCGACCACCATCAGGACAACACGAATTTTGGTGATATTAATTACGTTAAGCCGGTAGCCGCGACCACGCAGATAATTGCCGATTTGATTGGGTACATGGGACTAAAACTGGACGAACCGATTGCTACTGCCTTATATTCCGGTCTAATAGCGGATACTTCTTCTTTTCAAAACGAGAACGTCGGTCCTGACCTTATGAGAAAAGCGGCCGATCTGCTCGATAGCGGAGCTAACGCCAGATCCGTAATCGTTAACTTGTACGAGCGGGAGCCATTTTCTAAGCTGAAGCTTCTCGGTGAAGTGCTGGCTACAGCGGAATTCGAGGATCGAATTGTCTGGGCCGAAATCACGCCCAGGAAAATCGAGAAAGCCGGTGCAACCCAGGAAGATACGGAAGGAATCGTCGGGAAATTGCGGTCCACCGAAGGGGCTCAGGTAGCGTGTCTGTTCAAGAAGCTACCAAAGGATACGATCAAGGTATCATTGAGGTCTAAGGACGGGGTGGATGTGAGCAAGGTTGCAGGTGAGTTTGGTGGCGGAGGTCATAAAGTCGCCGCAGGTTGTATGGTCGACGGAAACCTGGAGGGCGTGGAAGAAAGGGTTTTAGGAGAGGTAAGGAAGAGAATGGATGAAGAAACCAGGTCCGAGAAGCAAAGATGAAAAATAGATCGTCCGGAAGGAGTAAGGGAGATCTGGCACTAACGATTGGAACATTTGACGGCGTGCACCTGGGCCATCAACTTTTACTGGACGTAACTCAAACTATTGCAAGCGATAGGGGAATAGAGAGTGCTGCGTATACTTACGATATTCCTCCTAAGAGATATCTCGGCGATTCGGGACCACCGTTAGTCCTGGACCCGGAAAAGAAGCTAGATCTCTTAGAAAAGCACGTAGATCGGGTAATCGTTGGAGATTTTCTCAAAGTTAAGGATTACAGGCCTAGGCGTTACGTAGAGGAAATTTTGGTTGAACGGTTGAATGTGGATGCGGTAATAATTGGTAACGATTGGAGGTTTGGTCAAAATAGGTCCGGTTCACACGAGGACCTGGAAAAGTTAAGTAAGGGAAGGTTTACAGTTCATCCCCAGAGTCAGGTGAAAAAGCGCGGAAGGCCCGTGAGTAGTACCTGGATTCGTCGTGTAATCGGAAATGGGGAGATGGAACTGGCGGCGGAACTTCTCGGCCGGTACCCGAGTTATTCTGGAAAAGTCGTAAAAGGGCACCAGGTGGGAGGAGAGATTGGGTTCCCGACGGCGAATATAGAGCTTGACCCGAGGGTTGCTTTGCCAAAACGGGGCAATTACGCAGCATTTGTGGAATACAAAGGTAAAAGACTGGGAGCTGCGGTACACGTCGGCGATCGTCCAACTTTTGGCGGAAGACAGTCCCACCAGATCGAGATACATTTAATAGGTTACGACGGTAATCTATACGACGAGCTCCTCGAGGCTAAAATGGTGAGATACCTTGGTCGGTCCCGGGAATACGAGGGGAAAGAAGAACTGAGAAGTGCTATAAACGATTACGTTACCGAAGCAAAAGAGGTATTAAATGAGGTCACTGCGGTGAATTAATACCAGTATAAAAATTAGGAGGTTGTTATGGCAAAAAAATGGCGGAAATACGTCAAACAGGAGTTTATGAAGGCTGACAGCGAGTTTGTAGAAGAACTTCCCATGAATTCGATTGATTTATCCACTTTTGGACTGATTAGTGAAGCGACGACTTTCGTGCCGGTGAAGATCGATGGAGAAGTTCATTTGAGGCCGTTACCGGGAGGGCTCTCGGCCTTACGAGATGATATCCAGGATTCTCCGCGACCCGGTGGAGGGTTTGACCTGGACGGAGCTATCAAAACTTTGACATCGTTTGCGGAGGAATGGGAAGAGGAGATCAAGGAAAAGAAAAAGTGGGAGAAGATGTTAAAGCTGGCTGAAGAAGAGGATCAGATAATGGGCAAGGAAGAGTACGAGAAAGAGTCGGAAACAAAAACTTCTTTGCTGGATAAAATTAGGAGTCTATTTGGTTAATAATATGCCCCGGATTTCCCTTGACAAAGTATTAGCCCCTCATCCTTACGCCAGAGAACTACTCGATGGGTTAACCCGGGCCGGTTATCGGTCAGTGGTAGTGGGAGGTACGGTAAGGGACGCTCTCTTGGGGCAGTACGAAGTAGATTACGACTTTAATCCTGAAAGCGCCGATATAGATATTGCGACTTCGGCCAGTCCGGAAAAGATCAGGGAAATATTCCCGGAATATGATTTTCTAGAAGTAGGGGAAAGTTTTGGTGTATTGGTTCTCGTCGCACCCGACGGAAAAGAGTACGAAGTAGCCCAGTTCAGGACGGAATCCGATTACGACGGACGGAGGCCAGGAAGAGTTCAGCCAGCTGATTCGCTGGAAGAAGACGTAAAACGTCGGGACTTTACCGTCAACGGAATGGCGATCGATCTCGATGGGGAGGTTATTGATCTTGTTGGCGGTATTAGAGATTTGAAGAATAAGATCGTCCGGGCAATTGGCGACCCCCTTAAAAGATTTAGGGAGGATTATCTTCGGCCCCTCCGGGCGATAAGAATTGCCTGTTATCTGGAAGGAGAAATTGAAAAAGAAACGGCAAATGCGATAGGAGAGGTTTCCGAAGAGATAACCAGCATATCATGGGAGCGGATAAGGGAAGAACTGGTTAGAATTCTTAAAACTTCCAGGTCCAGCTGGGGGTTTAGACTCTGTAAAGAAACTGGTTTGCTTAACCAAATATTGCCGGAAATGGCCGCAAATGAGGGTATTCCTCAGCCCGAAGAGTACCATCCGGAAGGTGACGTACTGGAACACAGTTTCCAGGCACTTGACGTTGCTGACGAACTTGGATTTTCATACCTTACGAAATTTGCCGTCTTACTTCACGATGTAGGAAAGGCTGAAGCGTACTACAACAATGATAAACAGCACCTGGGCGGTCACGCTTCACTCGGTCGGAAAAAGACGAAAGAAATATGCGAGCGTTTGAGATTTTCGAACGACGAAACTAAAAAACTAATCTGGCTCGTCGAAAACCACATGAGAGGATCAGTTTTGCCCGATATGAGAAAAGCTAAACAGGTGAAGCTTATTCGAGCCAACCAGAACTCGGAAGTTCCGATTGACAACGTGCTGGAGAGGTTCGATTACTTTACCTCGCTTCTAAGAACTATAATTGCTGACAGCGAAGCTAGTTCTCACGGGGTTGACGGTTGGCTTCCTGTTTTTCAGGTGTTTTCGGGGCTTTTACCACATCTTCAGCATCTCGAAAATCTGGGCACGGCACGTGAGCTGGTTGACGGTAATGATCTAATAAAACTGGGTTTGCAGGAAGGACCAAAGCTCGGTGAGGTCCTTGAATCACTCCATGAGAAGATTTACGCAGGAGAGATTCAGACCAGGAACGATGCCCTTAAGGAAGCCGCTAAAATGGTTGAAAAGAAATGTTAGTTACTCCTGATGAATTTCTATTATGTCTCCGTCCTTTAAGACGTGATCCTGGGCTACTTCCTGGCCGTCATATCTGCCCGAGCCCCATATCCTGATATAGTCCAGGCTTTCTACCATATCCCTGTGAATGGATCTAACTCCTTCCAGGACGGTACTGCCTCTGTCCAGGATATATGGTTCCTGGAGGTCCGGTTCCTTGCCCGGTTTTTTCGTGTAGATTCTTATCTTGTTTAATCCCTTGAAGACGAAACCGGAAAATTCCGAGAGACTCTCCTCGTCCAGTATCGATAGGGGTGTCGTAGGGAGTCCTGAGGATTCTTCGATTTCGTTAGAAATTTCCTGGGAAGGGAGTTCGTCGCTCTTGGCAATAACTACTTGTCCTTTTCTATTGGTCCTTCCAATGGCATCTCTCTGAAAGTCCGCTTTTGGAGGGAAAATATATATGCCTTCCTCATTGAGCAAATTCATGGTGCGATTAAAGTTTTCTAGGGGGTCCTCGGCCGCTCCGTCGACGATCAGCAGGACAAGGTGGGCTTTTCTTATTAGATTGTAAACCCAGGTTTCTACGTGTTCCTCCGAAATCGGAGGGGTGTCGATTAGCTGTATCTGAACGTCCTCGTGTTCCAGCATGCCAATAGTCGGTCCCTGGGTCGAAAAGGGAAAATCGGCGACCCTGGGAGTGGCGTTAGTTGTTATATCAAGTAACGCTGACTTTCCTGAATTTGGTAGACCTGCAAGTACTACCTGGCCCGCACCCTGAGGTTCTATCTGGTCCGGTGTTTTTGCCCTCGTAGGACCTTTCTTCTTCTGAGAACTCTTTTTGAGGTCGGATATTCTCTTTCGAAGGTCCGCTTCTATCTTGTCCGTTCCTTTGTGGTTGGGAAGAAGTGAAAGCATTTCCTGGAGTGCATCAAGCTTTTCGTCTTTGGAGTTAGCGTTCCGGTATCTATCTTCAGCTTCGATGTACTCTGGAGGTAAATTGGCTGGCATAGACTACACCCCTTTTCCAGTTTATTTAGTGAATGTTACGAATCAGCCTGCCCAAAGACAAACTCCCAGCCCGGGTATATAAGATAGTTCGACTAATAATTTTCATTGGAGAGCTTGAAAATTGAGAGCTTGTTCCAGTTTTTATTCTTCCTTTCGGTAAATTTGGCTGAGGTTAATAATAACCGTTCGTAACCCCTTTCGGGTTTATATTTTTGACTTTACCGGCTCAAATGGATAGTGCGGATTTTGTACGCACGAAATGGTCGACAGGTAAACGGTAAACAAGGTAAGGTTCGGTATACACGGCTCTAGGATAATTGTTACCTTTCATCTAATTTATCACGATGAAGTTGTTCTGGTCACAGCAGGAGTTTAAAATTCTTATATAGTGAACGTAATAACATTCATTTAATTAAGGAATATAAATCAAGCCAATACTCCGGGGATAGTCTGAAACGAAGAACAATTAGAGAAAGCCCGGAAGGGATGAAGTTATTTTATGTGGTTAATCTGGAAAGCATGAAAAGTTTCCAGAAATTTAAAAAGCTATCGAGAAAAAGTTTTATACCTGCTTGGATCGAGGAACTTGTAGTTATTGGCTATTCCACTTTCCCTATTACTCTAGTGTGTGTGGAGGTTATACTGTTTTGTTTACGTGCATAATGCCAAAGGGCAGGGAGTTACGACGAAAAAGCGGAGAAAGTTACTGGGATTGCCGATTTAATGGGGGAGTATTTGGCCTCATGCACATTGAACTGGTACTGGAGGCTTTTGCCGAAATGACTTAAGGTACTTTTAAGGTAGATTTGAATTGGTTAGTGAAGTTTAACTCCCGTCACCACGCCAGGGATTTTATTTTCAATCTTGAAAGAGGAGGTACAGTGACTATAGAGACCAATAATCAGGATGTTCTAGTGATCGGAGCTGGACCGGGTGGCTATACTGCAGCCATCCGGCTTGGCCAGTACGGGTTCGAACCATTAGTCGTCGAGGAGGAGAACGTCGGAGGCGTTTGCTTAAACTGGGGCTGTATTCCGACAAAAACTCTTTATAGCTCTACTGAACCGCTGGATCGGTTTGAAACCTGGCAGGAGAGAGGTATCGTCTTCTCAAGCTACGATTTGGACCGGGAAAAAATGATCGAAAACCAGAATAAAATAGTAGATAAGTTAACTGGCGGGGTTAAAAAGTTAATTGAGGCTAACGGTGGAAAAGTTATTGAAGGTAGAGCTAAGTTAAATTCCAGTTCAAAAGCGGTGGTAAAAAAGGCAAATGGGGAAAAAATCTCGATCGAACCGGATAACGTCATAATAGCTACAGGTTCTTCTCCAATTGAGCTTCCCGGGTTCCCGTTCGCGAATGATTCGATCTGGAATTCGCGCGATGCAATAAAGCTTCAGGAGGTTCCGGGGAAACTGGTTATTCTTGGGGCTGGAGTTATCGGGCTCGAAATGGGGACTATCTATAATAGACTTGGCACGAAAGTTGAAATATTGGAGATGGCTGAGTCAATTCTACCGGGAATGAATGTAGATAGGCGATTGTCTTCAATGCTCAAACGGGAATTGAAGAAATCCGGAATAAATTTATATACTGAAACGAAAGCAGTGGAGCTAAAAGAAGATTCGGGAGA